>DATGEF010000842.1:0-5577 GCA_035310405.1 Chloroflexia bacterium
GGCGGCCGCGGCCGAGAGCAGGATCTGCCCGCCGTGCCCGCCCGCCAGTAGACTGCGGCCGCGCTGGCGGGCGGGCTCCAGGGGGGCGCCTGTATGCACCGCCAGCCGCACATGGCCGGGTCCGGCCGGGCCCGCGGCCGCGGCACAGTCCGCGCGGGCGATGTCGAGGGCAGCGGTCAGCGCCGCCGCGGCCGAGGGAAACACCAGGCCGAACCCGCCCGCGCCGGCCGGCAGGGGGGTGCCCCGATGGGCGGCGGCCGCCGCCTGGATGCTGGTCGCCAGGTAGGGATCGGTGGCCGCGGCGACGGCCGCGGGAACCGCTTCCGCGAGGAGCAGGCTTTCGGCGCCGGCAGGTCGGTCCGGCATACGTTGCCTCCTTGGCGGGTCTGGTTTCGGGACAAAGACTCCGTTGGATCGCGGATCGGCCGGAGCGCGGGAGGCCAAGCTCCTGCGCCATTATACACCGTCCGCCCCGGATGTGGTACTTCGCCTGAGTTGCGTTTCCGCCGGCCCCCTTGTATAATCCCCGCCACGGGTAGTTCTGGAAACTTCCCAGTCTGTTGTCTGTTCTCAGTTTAGCTGCTGAATGTACTGCTCAATACCATACATGTAGAACGCCGAGCAAAGGAAGAAGCAATGCCAAATGGCGGGCTATTACCCAGTTGTTGGGTGTGCCGGTGGGCTGACCGGGGTGAGACGGATCGACAAACCATCCCCAGCCACCTACACCGGGCTGCCCAAGGTGAGACGGATCTATGTCCCATCCAGTGCCGCCTACACCAGTTAGTTGTGTATGACTCCATGTCTGCGTTCTGTGCAGACTTGTCGGAGAACCAGTCTCCGGGACTTGCCGAGTTCATTAAGAAACAGCAATTTACTCCGCAGATGATGTACCGCTGGTTGGGTATGTATGACCCTGAGCCAGTGGCAGTAACAACTCTCGAAGAGTATGCAACATGGTCCCCAGAGAGACAACGCAAGAACCTCCAGATGTTAAATCGCCAGAAGCCAGAAGCCAGAGATCAGGATAATCCTGAGCGCGCCGAACACTCATAAATATATTGCTATCAGTGGGGGAGGACGATCATGTTACGCCCATTCACCATCCTGCGCCAGTCCTTCGATCTCGTGCGGAGCCAGCGCTCCCTGTGGGGCGCGGCCGCGGTTCTGGGTCTCGCGCAGAGCAGCGGCCTGCTCCTCCCGCCGCCCAGCCTCGGCCAGCCGGCCGCGGGCCTCCTGGCCCTCCCGGTGCTGGTCCTCCTGCTGGGGCTGGGGGTGGTCGCCGTGGCCGCCACCAACTCCCTCCTGGCCCTGGCTACCGACCACGCCCTGGGTGGGGCGCTGCCGGCCGGGCAGGCCTGGCGGCGTGGCTGGGCGTGCTGGTGGTCCGTCTTGGGACTGGGGCTGCTGCTCGGCCTACTGTTTGCGCTCCCGTACCTGGTTCTGATCGGGGCCTTCCTGTTGTTCGTCCACATCGGCTTCAGCCAACCCGGCTTCACCTTCTGGATCGCGCTGGCGAGCCTGCCGCTGACCCTGGTCTACGCGCCCCTCTCCGGCGTGGGGCAGTGCCGGGTCGTGGTGGCCTACCAGGCGGCCGGAGACGCCCTGGGCCAGGCCTGGCGCCTCTACCGCGCCCACCCTCGCGAGTTGACCGGGATGGCCCTCCTGTTGCTGGTCCTGCCCGGCCTCACCGGCCTCATCCCGCTCACCGGGATGTGGCTCGTCCAGGCCGGGCCGAACTTCGTGCCCCTGCGCGTGCTGCTCTTCCCCCTGGCCTGGCTGCTCGCCGCCGCCGGGAGCGCGTGGACGCTGGCCGCCTGGGCGCTCGTCCACCTGGAGCTCCTCCCGCCGGACCCCCCGCCGGCCGCAACCGACGCCCCCGTCTCGCTCCCCACCTGAGGATGGCGCCCCGGGTCCCAGGCGGGTCTCAGACCCGCCCCTACCCGGACCCCCCCGCCAACCCCAGGCGGGGGGCGTCGTCGTCGTGAATCGATCGATCCCTCGCGGCGCGCGCGCGTACGCACACACTCTCTGGAGTCTCTGTGTTACTCTCTGACGTAGTCTCTGACGTAGTCTCTGGTAATGGTCTGGGATATTCGCCACATGGTCTGTCCTTTTTGGCCACTTGGTCGGACCGTTTGGTCCCATGGTGGGACCGTTTGGTCCCATGGTGGGACTGTTCGGTCAGATGGTGGGACCGTTTGGTCCCATGGTGGGACCGTTTGGTCCACTGGCGTCAGCGCGTCCCGCCCCCCTTCAGCGCGGCCGCCGGCAGGGCGCCCGCCACGAGCTTCGCGATCTGGCCCCGCGTCGCGGCGTTGGCCGGGCGGAACGTCCCATCCGCGTACCCGCTGAGGATGCCATGGGCCACTGCCGTCTCGATCGCCCCGTAGAAAGGATGGGTGGGCGGCACATCCGTGAAGTGTGGCGCCGGGGGCGGCGTGATCGGCCAGCCCGCCGCGAGCACCAGCACCTTGCTCAATTGGCCCCGGGTCATTGCCGCGGCGGGGTGGAACAGGCCATCCGCGTACCCGGAGACGACGCCGCGGTTGTAGATCGTCTCGATATAGGGATAGAACGGCTGGGTGGGCGGCACATCGGCGAAATGCGGGCCGCCCTGCGTGTTGATCGGCCAGCCGCCGGCCAGCACGACCATCTTGGCGACCTGCCCCCGCGTTGCGTTGCTGTAGGGCCGGAAGGTGTTGTCGGCGTAACCCGCGACCACGCCCCGGCCGACCAGGTTCTGCACCGGCGTGAAGAAGTAATCGACCGGGCAGACGTCGGCGAACAGGCAGCCCGGGGGGATCGGCGCCGGCGCGAGATAGCGCACGAGGGCGAAGTCCGCGCCGCCGAGCGCCGTGGTGGCTACGCCCGCCGCCACCAGGCGGCCGTCGGCCTGCTGCGCGAGCCCGGCCGCCCCTCTGTCGATCCCCAGAGTCGTCGTCACGATGCCCCCCGCGCCGAAGCCGCTGTCGAGCTGGCCGTCCGGCTGATAGCGCACCAGGGCGAGCCCGCCGCCCTGGATCTGGCCGGAACCGGACGTGATATTGTACGTCCCCGCCACCACCACCCGGCCGTCGACCTGCGCCAGCACGGCGTGCCCTTCGTCCCGGCCGCCGGCGATGTCGGTGCTCACGCCGCCGGGGCCGCCGAACGTCAGATCGGGCGATCCGTCCGCCTGGTAGCGGGCCGCCCAAAAGTCCATCCCCACCATTGTCGGCGAGATCACGACGCTGCTGCCGGCCACCACCAACCGGCCGTCCGCCGCCAAGCCCAGCGCGGCGGCCGTGGCGTCTTGCCGGCCCTGGACCGCGCCGCCGCTGCCGAACGTGGTGTCCAACCGGCCATCCGGCAGGTAGCGGGCCAACAGCACATTGTTGCCGCTGCAGGTGTGGGGCCAGCAGGGCGTGGTGTAGGACCCGAAGCCGGCGATCACGATCCGCCCGTCCGGCAGGACCGCCACCGCGTTCGCGCCCGAGCCGGCGAAGCCGGACCCCAGTTGCGTGGTGACCACGCCGCCGCTACCGAAGCCGGCATCCAGGTGGCCGTCGGGCAGGTAGCGCACGAGCGCCACGGCCGACAGCCCCTGCATAGCGGCGTTCCCCGCCAGCACGATCCGGCCGTCGGGGGCCAGCGCCACAGCATTGGCCGTGGCGCTGTAGCCGGGGATCGTGGTCACCATGCTGCCGCCGGCGCCGAAGCTCGGGTCCAGCCGGCCATCGGGCAGGTAGCGCACGACGCCAAACTGCGTGGGCACGGTTTGGCCCGGCAAGGGCGCCAGGGCACCACCGGCCACCAGGATGCGGCCGTCGGGCTGCAGCGTCACGGCGTGGGCCGCGTCGCCGGAGCCCAGCAGCAACGTGGTCACCTGGCCCAGGTTGCCGAAAGTGGGATCCAGGCGGCCGTCGGGCGTGTAGCGCGCCACGGCAAAGGCGGCGCTCTGATCGTCATTGGTCTGGCCCGCCGCCACGATCCGGCCATCGGGCTGCAGCGCCAGGGCCGCCGCGCGATCCCGCCCGGCCGGGAACGCCGTCGTCACCAGCCCGGCGTGGCCAAACGCGGGGTCGAGCACGCCGCCGGGGCCGTAGGCCGCGAGCGCGAAATGCTCGGCCTGCTGCGCCCGCGGCACCGTGCGCGCGTCGCCCGCGACGAACAGCCGGCCGTCGAGGCCCACCAGTGGCGCCACGGCAAGCGACGCCACGCCGAAGGTGGTGGTCACTATGCCGCCGCTGCCGAAAGTGGGGTCGAGCGTGCCGTTGGGCGCGAGGCGCAGCAGCGCGTAGTTGGGCAGCGCGGTCGGGCCCGTGGTCGCCGTGGTGTAGCCGGCCAGCGTGAGCGTCCCGCCGGCGCCGAGCGCCAGCCCCCAGGCCTGGGAGTCGGCGCCCAGAGCCCGGGTCACCTCCCCGCTGCCGCCGAAGCTCGGGTCCAGGGCGCCGCTGGGGGTCAGCCGCCAGGCCGCCAGGTGCGACGGCTGATAGTAATCGGTGGCGGTGGTGCGCCCGGCCGCCACGATTCGCCAGTCAGGCAAGATGCCGATCGCCAGCCCAAACGCGCTGTGATCGGCAAAGGCGATTTGGGCGACCCCACCCTGGCCGAAGGACGGGTCCGGCGTGCCGCCGATCAGGTAGCGCCCCAGTTGCAGGTCATAGCGCACCGGCGGGCCCGGGAGGTACGCATAACCGGTCCCCACCAGCGTGCCGCCGGCCCCGAAGGCCAGAGCCGCAAAGGACGGCCCCGGGGTGAATTGCGTCCCGTTTCCCGCGTCGCCGAAACGCAGGTCGGGCTGGCCATTCGGCAGGAAGGCCGCGAAACTGACGCCGGGGTTGCTGCAGGCGACGAGGATCTCGCCGTCGGGCTCCACCTGCAGCGCGGTCTGGCTGGAGCAGCCCGCCTGAATGGCGATTGCGGTCGCGATGCCGGCGCTGCCGAAGCTCGGGTCGAGCCGGCCATCGGGCAGCAAGCGGAGCACGGTCAGGTCCCCGCCGGCCAGGATCGTGCCGTCGGGCTCCACCAGGATGGCGCTAAGGCCCCCCGGCACCGGGGTGCCGTCGGCCCAGCGGACCAGGCCCCCCTGGCCGAAGCTCGGGTCCAGGGTGCCATCCGGCAGGTAGCGGGCCAGCCCGGCCCGGCCAAAGCTTTGCCCGCCGACCAGGATCTTGCCGTCGGCCTGTTGCACCGCGGTGAAGACCAGGTCGAAACCGCCAGGAAACGAGGTCGTGACGACCCCGCCGTTACCGAAGCTCGGATCGAGGTTCCCGTCTACCGCAGGCGCCGCCCCCCGCCCGGTCCTATGCGGATCGGTTCGCGCGGGCGCCGCCCCCCCGGCCCGCGCCCCGAGTAGCCCCGCCAGCACCGCCACCAGCGTGAGACCTATCGCCGGCCCCGCGCGCCACCCCCGCAAACCGTGTTGCATGGTTCTCCTCCTCTGGCCACCCCCGCTAGCGGGCCGCGCCTCCTCCTCTATTAAAGCAGAAATTACGCGCGAGGGAAAGCGGCGCGCCGGGGGGCGAGCGTGACAAAAAGCGTGACGATCGGCGTTACCGGCGGTCAGAAGCGCCCGTAGTAATAGGGGAGGAT
>DATGEF010000843.1:0-5268 GCA_035310405.1 Chloroflexia bacterium
CCTGCCAGGATAGTGCGTAGGTCGTTGCAGACATCTTTGTAGATCAGGGCCGTGCCGAGGGTGTGTTGCAGACTCAGCCACTGCTGGCCGTGGACCGCGCAGTAGGCGAGAGAGGCCCGCAGCCGCTGGCGGGCGTCCAGGTCGGTTAGGGCTTCGTAGGAGATGGTGTCCAGGTAATGCGTGACCGTGGCCTGGACGAACCCGCAGACCGGGCAGCCGGGCTGTGCGCAGAGGCGCAACAGCTCGAAGCCGGTGCGGTCGAGGGCCCCCGGTGCGGGGTGCTCGGGCGATGTGGCCATCCTTGCTCCAATGCTCCAATCCGTGGTGGCGTTCGTGCGGCATCCCTATTCTACCCGAAGGCGCCCCGGGGTGCCCAGCGACCCGCTTAACCCGCTTCTTTCTACCGCCTACTGCCTACTGCCTACTCGCCCCCAGTATCCGTCGAAAGACCTATTGACTAAATTAGATACTCGTTATATAATTTCTTTGAAATCTAGATAATGAGTATCTAATATATGATCGAAACCCCCGTCCGAACCAAAACCGAACGTGGCCCCGTGCAGTGCGCGCTACTGGCGCTCCTGGCGGAGGAGCCCCGCCACGGCTACGAGCTGCACGACCGGTTCGAGGCGGCGCTGGGCGGGCACTGGGAGCTGAACACGGGCCAGATCTACAGCAGCCTGGAGCGGCTGGCGCGCGATGGGCTGGTGGTGGAAGAAGGGATCGAGAAAGGCGGCGGGCCGGATAAGCGTCTCTGGGCGCTGACGGCGCCGGGGCGGGCGGAGTTGCAGACCTGGTTGCGCTCGGCGGTGCCCCGCGAGTACCGGCTGCGCGACGAGTTTCAGCTGAAGCTGATGCTGGCCGTCGTGACGCACGCCGAGCGCCCCCAGCAGGTGATCCAGGCGCAGCGGCGTGAGCTCTTCCGCGAGCTACACACGCTGACCACGCAGCGTAATGCCGCCGACCCGGCGCGCGAGCTCGCCCGCATTGTGCTGCTGGATAGTGCGATTATGCACACCGAGGCCGAGCTGCGCTGGCTGGAGATGGTCGAGACGCGGCTGGACGACATCCGCGAGCAGCCGCTGCTCCGCCCCCCGCCCCGGCCCCGCGGCCGGCCGAAGAAACGTGATGCGTGATGTGTGCCGCGTGCTGTATGACGCGTGAAAAAGCAGGAGCAAGACCATGGCTATTTTGCAGACGGAAAACCTCAGTAAAGTCTACGGCCGCGGCAGCGCGGCGGTCACGGCGCTGGACCAGGTGAGCCTCGGCGTCGAGCCGGGCGAGTTCGTGGCGATCATGGGGCCGAGCGGCTGCGGCAAATCCACCCTGCTGCATTTGCTGGGCGGCCTGGACACGCCGAGCAGCGGGCGCGTGCGGCTCGACGGCGCCGACCTGGCCACGCTGGACGATACGGCGCTGACGGTGCTGCGGCGCAAGAAGATCGGTTTCGTGTTCCAGTTCTTCAACCTGATCCCGGTGCTGTCGGCGGTCGAGAACGTGATGCTGCCGCTGGTGCTCGACGGCCAGGCGCCGGCCGCCGACGCGCGCGCCCGCGAGTGGCTGACACGCGTCGGTCTGGGTGACCGGCTGGGCAACCGGCCCGGCGAGCTGTCGGGCGGCCAGCAGCAGCGTGTGGCCCTGGCCCGCGCCCTCGTCACCGAGCCGGCGCTGATCCTGGCCGACGAGCCGACCGGCAACCTCGACTCGCGCGGCGCCGAGGAGATGCTGCGCTTCCTGCGCAAGGCCGTGGACGACTGGGGCCGCACCGTGGTCATGGTCACGCACGACGCACGCATGGCCGCCTACGCCGGGCGCATCGTCTTCCTCAAAGACGGCACCGTCGTGGACGATACCCGGCTGACCGCGCAAACCACCGTCGAATCGCTGATGGAAAAAGTCGAGACCGCCGCGCAGCGGTAAACGGGGCGGCGCGCTGCCGGGCACCCCCGGAACAGGAGTTTGGGACGTGAATCTGTTACTTACCCTGCCGGCCCGCTACCTGATGGGCCGCAAACTGCGCACCACGCTGACCACCTTCGCCGTGGTCTTCGGCGTGGCGGTGATCTTCGGCGTGAATTCGATGCTGCCGACGGTGATTGGCGCGCTGCAAAGCGGCGCGCTCGGCGCGTCGGGCCAGGTCGATATGACGATCAGCAGCGCCACCGGCGAATCGTTCGACAGCACGGCGCTGGACACGGCACGGCAGGCGCCCGGGGTGGCCGCGGCGGCGCCGGCGCTGCGCCGCCAGGTGTCGTTGCCGCTGGGGCTGGCGCCGGCCCAGGCGGCCGAGGTGCTCGGCGTGGAGCCGGCCAGCGCCCAGCTGGTGCGCCGCTACGCGGTGACGGCGGGCCGCTTCCTGGCGCCCGGCGACACGCGCGCAGCGGTGATCTCGCAGCGCGTGGCGCTGATGACGAACCTGAAGGTCGGCGATCAGATCCAACTACCCACGCCGCAGGGCCTGACCGCGCTGCCCGTGGTGGGCCTGGTGCCGGCCGCGGGCGCAGCGCAGGTGATCGTGCCGCTGGCCCTGGCGCAGACGCTGTTCCTGGCGCCTGGCCAGATCAACGCCGTCGACCTGGCGTTGATTGCGGGCGCCAACCACGAAGGCGTGGCCGCGGACTTGCAAGCGCGGCTGGGCGCGGGCTACCGCGTGGGCAGCCCGGCCCTGGAGAGCGACGCCTTCGCCAGCATCCAGGTCGCGCTGGTGGCGGTGAACCTCTTCGGCGTCCTGGCCCTGTTCATGGGCGGGTTCCTGATCTACAACACCTTCCGCACGGTGGTGATCGAGCGGCGGCACGACATCGGCATGCTGCGCGCTGTGGGCGCCACGCGGCGCACCATCATCAACTTGATCGTCGCCGAGTCGCTGTTGCAGGGCGTGGTCGGCTCGGCGCTGGGCCTGCTGCTGGGCTACGGCTTCGCCGTCGGCATGACCCGCGCTTTCAGCGGCCTGCTGGAGCAGTACGAGAAGATCCGCCTGGATACGGTGATCGTCCCGCCGGAGGTGTTCGTGCAGGCCATCGGCCTGGGCGTCGGCGTGACGCTGGTGGCCGGGCTGTTCCCGGCGATCGGGGCGAGCCGCGTGCCTGTGCTGGCCGCGCTCAAGGCGCAGGAGACGCCAGCCCCCGGTGGGCGCCTGACCTGGGGCACGCGCAGTGGCCTGGGGTTGGTGGTGCTGGCCGGGCTCAGCCTGCTGACGGGCAATACCGGCCTGGCGGCCTTGGGCGCCTTGCTCTTCCTCACCGCCCTGGTGCTGCTGGCCCCGGCACTGGTCAACCCGATCGCCCGCGCCGCCGAGCCGCTGCTGCGGCGCCTCTTCCCGCAGGAGGGCGGCATCGCCACCGGCAACATGCAGCGCCACCCGCGCCGCGCCGCGGTGACGGCCTCGGCGCTGATGATCGCATTGGCGATCATTGTTGCCCTCAGCGGCATCCTCACCTCCCTGGAGGCCACGTTCCTGGGCGCGCTGGACCGCGGCTCCTCGGCCGACGTGATCCTGCTGCCGCCGGCGCTGGGCCTGTGGAACAGCAACGCGGGCGCGGGCGCCGACTTCGAGCGCGCGTTCGCGGCGGTGCCCGGCATGGGCGCCTGGACCGGCGTGCGCTACGCGGGCGGCCTGGTGAACGGCGTAGCCGTGCAGGTGCTGGGCATCGACCCGGCCGGCTACCCCAAAGTCTCGACGCTGACCTTCGACGCCGGGGACGCGACGAGCTACGCTGCGCTGGCCGATCATGGGGCCATCGCCAACCCGATCTTCGCCAGCGCCGCGCACGTGAAGGTGGGCGACAATGTGCAGGTGCAGACGCCGGTGGGTCTGAAAACGTACCGCATCGTCAGCATCGGCGCGGATTACCTCTCGTTGAAAATCAATACGCTGTATATCTCGCAGGCCAACCTGGCCGCCGAGTTCCACCGCAACGAAGACTTCATGCTGATGGGCAACCTGGCCCCGGGTGCGGACCGCGCCCAGGTGAAGGCCAGCCTGGACGCGCTGCTGGCGCGCTACCCGCAGTTCACGCTCAACTGGGGCGCCGACTTCCGCGCCGCGCAGCGGCAGGTCTTCCAGGAGGCTTTCCTGGGCCTCTATATCGTGCTGGTCGTGCTCACCCTGCCGTCGCTGCTGGGGCTGATCAACACGCTGGCGATCAACGTGCTGGAGCGCACGCGCGAGATCGGGGTGCTGCGCGCCATCGGCGCCACGCGCACGCAGGTGCGGCGTATGGTGGTGGCCGAGGCGCTGCTGTTGAGCCTGGCCGGCGCGGTGTTCGGTCTGCTCGGCGGGCTGGTGCTGGGCTACGCGCTGACCACGCTGAGCGCCGCGGCCTACACCAACCAGCTCAGCTATAGCTTCCCGCTGGCCGGGCTGGTGTTCGCCCTGGCCCTGGCCCTGCTGGTGGGCGTGATCGCCAGCTTGCTGCCGGCGCGCCAGGCCGCCCGCCTGCGCATCGTGCAGGCCCTGCAATACGAGTGATCGGCGGCCCACCCGCGACCCTGTGAGGTCCGTTGCAATTCGCCCCGGCTTCTGCTATACTGCCGCTGAGTATCCGCACCACACAGGGCGGAGCTCGAAAGGAGAAGCCGGAGGATGGATCTCACCGAGCTACTCGCCGGCGCTGTCGAAAAGGTCCCCGGGGCGGTGGCGATCAGCCTGCTGGGGGTCGACGGCGTCGCGGTCGAAACGATCAACGGCGCCAAAGCCCTGCCGCAAGAGGGCACGGAGCGGCGCCACCGGGCCAGCCAGGCCTGGGAGGTCGAGTTGGCCGACCTCATGCTCTCCGCCCGCCGCGTGGCCCGCAGCCTGAAGTGGGGCGGCTTGCGCAACATTACCATGGAAACCGGGCAGCTCACCTTCCTCGCCCGGATGATCAATCCCGATTATTTCCTGCTCCTCATCCTGGAAAAGGATGGCAACATGGGGCGCGCCCGCTTTGAGCTCCGCCGCATTGGCGCGACCCTGGCCCAGAACCTCTAAACCGCCCACAACCGATCGCACTCGACATAGAGACGCGTGTTAAATGGCCCGGCCGCGCTGGCCCAGAACCTCTAAACCGCCCACAACCGATCGCACCCCGACCCGGCACTACAGGAGGAGCGTTTGATGAGCTACGGACAGCCACCATCCGGCGACCAGGGCGGGGCCGGCAACCAGGGGGGCTTCCAGCCCCAGGGCGGGGGCTATACCCCGCCGCCCCAAGGCGGCTACACTCCCCCGCCCCAACAGGGTGGCTATGCCCCCCCGCCCCAAGGGGGCTACACTCCCCCGCCTCA
>DATGEF010000844.1:0-5034 GCA_035310405.1 Chloroflexia bacterium
GGCGACGAAGGTCGTTTTGGCCTGGCTGGCACTGCGGGCCTCGTGATTCAGCTCATGCAGCTCCGCGTTCGCGCGCTCCAGGTCCAGGTACTTCTCCTGCAACTGGGCGACGAGGCTGTTGAGGGCGCGCGCTAGCTCCCGGGCCTCCCCGGGGGCGGGGGGTTCGACGATAAACTCGGGCATCTCCTGCGGGGGGGCTTGCAGGGCGTGCCGCGCCTGGCGGGCGAGACTGATCAGGGGCCGGCCGGTACGCAGGAAGGTGATCCAGGCCAGCACGAAAATGAGGGCCAGGCCCAGGCCGGCCGCCACCGCCCGCTCCAGGCCGGCGAGGGCGCGGGTGTCGTCGAGGGCCGCCTGGGCCTCGGTAATGGCTGCATCGCCGTGCATTAGCAAGGCGTCCTCCACGTCGGCCAGGTCGCCGGCGCGGCCCATGAGCGTCGCGAGCGGGGTCCGGGCGGCGCGCGCCCCGCCGGTGTTATTGGCGTCCAGCACCAGGAGGGTGGCGGCGTTAAAGCGGCTGACGGCCTGCACATAGCGATCCGCGCCGGCCGCGTTATCCAGCGCCGACGTCTGATACTGATCGGCCAGCCGTTGCAACTGGGCGTGCTGGGTGAGGATGAGGGTACGGGCGCTGGCCTCGCCGTTCAGCAGGGCGGTCAGGGCCGTTTCCGTTTGCAGCCGGGTGATCCGGCCGCGCTGGACCAGGGCCGCGATCTGATATTGGCTGGCCAGCTGGCGTTCCGCCCCGCTCATTTGAGATTGGCTGAGGATGCCACTGCCCATCATGGCGACCAGCAGGGTGGCTACAGCGGCCAGGAACAGCAGCAGGCGCAGGATCATCGTCATAGCATCTCACGGCGCCGGGAGTGCGGCCAGCGTCTAGCTCTATTATACACGACGCTGGCTCTATTGCATTGCGCAGGTAGTTGGCGTATAATGTCCGTAAGCCGTAACCGTCTGAGTCTGGGTTCTGCCCGTCGCGGGACAACCAGGGCAAGGGGGGCAATGCACACGGGGTAGGCATTCTTTTCGATCGCCATCATCTTTTTTGCGCACTTCGCCGCTCCCCGCCGCTCCCTCCTTCTCTGCCGGTCCGCCCGGTCTCTGCCTATCTCGGGTGCGGCTAGCTGTGCTATGTCCTACAGGCTGCTCCAACGCCCCTCTGGAGGGTCCGATGCTCATCAAAAAACTCCCCGGTGCCGATGGGCAGAGTCGGCCCCTTGACCCCAACGGCAGCCGACCTCTCGATCCCGGGGGCAGCCGGGCCCTCCCCAGCCAGGATGTCGGGGAGGCCCCATCCGGGACGGCCAAGCTCGACGCGCTGCGCCAGGCGTTGGGCAGCGCCGCTATCCTGGCCCGCAATACCGTGCTGGAGGACCGCTACGAAATCGAGCAAGTGCTCGGCATTGGGGGCATGAGCACGGTCTACCGCGCCCGCGACCTGCGCTTCACCAATGTGCTGCGTTATTGCGCGGTGAAGGAGATGCCGGATACCGCGCCCGATCCCAAGACCGGCGCCCTGCGCCTGGCCAACTTCGAGCGCGAGGCGTCGCTGCTGGCCACGTTGAGCCACACGGGCATCCCCAAGATCTACGACTTTTTCTCGCATGATGGCCGAGTCTACCTGATTCTGGAGTACGTGGACGGGAAAGACCTGGAGGTCATCCTGGAAGAGGCCGGGAAGCCGCTGCTGGAGACCCAGGTCCTCGCCTGGGCCGTCCAGATCTGTGATGTGCTCTCCTACTTGCATCGCCACCGGCCGCAGCCGATTGTCTTTCGCGATCTGAAGCCGTCGAATATCATGGCCAACCAGGGCGCCGAGAAAGTCACACTCGTCGACTTCGGTATCGCCAAGACCTTCCATACGGATAAAAAAGGCACCATGATCGGCACCGAGGGGTACTCGCCGCCGGAGCAGTACCGGGGGCTGGCCGAGCCCCGGGGCGATATTTATGCCCTGGGCGCCACGCTGCACCACCTGTTGACCAACAGTGATCCCCGCACCGAGACGCCGTTTACCTTCCATGAGCGCCCGGTGCGCTCGATCAACCCCGCGGTGTCCGCGGAGACCGAAGCGGTCGTTATGCGGGCGCTGGAATACGAAGTCGCCCGCCGCTGGGAATCGGCCGAGGCGATGCGCGCCGCGCTCCAGGCGATCCTGGACGCGCGGGAAGCGGGGCGCCCCGTCGAGATCCTGAGCCCCCCGCCCGCGCCGGCGCCCGCCGTCTACCCCAATACCGCGCTCCCCCCCGGCTACGGTTATCCGGGGATGATGATGCCACCAGGGATGATGCAACCGGGGATGATGCCGCCGGGGATGATGCCCAATCCCTACGGCGGCCTGATGCCCGCCCCCGCCGCGGATGCGACCACCAAGCAGCTGTGGGTTTTTTCCGCCGAGGACGAGATCCGCTCGTCGCCCACGGTTTTCAAGGGGGTGGTGTTCGTCGGGTGTTATGATACCAACCTCTATGCGGTGAATGCGCGATCGGGCGAGTTCATCTGGAAGCGGGCCACGGAAGGCGGCATCCCGTCCTCGCCGGTGGTCTGGGAAGACCTGGTGATCTTCGGGTCCGAAGATAGCAAAGTGTATGCGCTGGACGCCCGCAAGGGGACGGTGGTCTGGACCTTCGCCACCGGGGGCCCCGTCCGCTCGTCCCCCCGGATCGGCGGCAACCTGGTCTATATCGGCTCGGATGATCAGCATCTCTATTGCCTGGACGCGCGCAGCGGGCGGCAGTACTGGAAGTACCGCACCTGGGGTCCCGTGCGCTCGTCGGCCGCCGTCGGCCGGAGCCTGGTCTATATCGGCTCCAGCGACGGGAACCTGTATGCCGTCGAGCAAACAGGGGGCATGATGAAGTGGAAATTCCACTCCTCCGGGCCGATTACATCCTCGCCGGGGTTGAGTGACGGCATCGTCTATGTCGGCTCGGCGGATCAGCACGTCTACGCCCTGGACGTCGACACCGGCTGGGCGGTCTGGAAATACCGGACGGAGCATTTTGTGACCTCTTCGCCCGCGGTGGGTCCCGGCAAAGTCTTCATCGGATCGGTCGACGGCCACCTGTACGCGCTCGAACAACAGTCGGGCCGGCTCGCCTGGAAGTACAACAGCGGTAGCCAGATCACCTCCTCGCCGCGCCTGAGCGGCACGATGCTCTATTTTGGCGCCGTCGATAACTATGTCTACTGTTTAGGGCAGGCGCAAGGCGAGCTCCATTGGCGATTCGCCACGCGGGGCCCGGTCACATCGACGCCGATGGTCGACGATGGAGTCGTCTACGTGGGCTCGCTCGACCATAAGCTGTACGCCCTGGCCGTGTAGGGGGTTGGCCCGTGAAGACCCGCAGCAAGAGCCTCGATCCCCCGGACCGCCCCAGTCCGGCGCCGATGGCCCCCGGGCGGGGACCAGCCCCGCCCGCCGGGCAGCTGCCCTGGCTCCGGGTGGCGATGCGTAGCGATATCGGCCGGGTCCGCCAGGATAACCAGGATACCGTCTTCGGGCTGACGGCGTTGCTGCCCGCGCCCAGTGGCGGGCCCCCCTTGCCCTTCGGGTTTTTTGCGGTGGCCGACGGCATGGGGGGCTTAAGTGGCGGGGCGCTGGCGAGCCGGACGGCGATCGGGATGGTCTCCGCCCAGGTCGTCCAGGAGTTGCTCGTGCCGGCCTTGTCCGGGCAGGCCGGCTCGGCCGGCCAGCGGACGGTGGCCGAGATCCTGACGGCCGCGTTATGCACGGCCAGCAGCGCCGTGTTCCAGGCCGCCCGGCGCGCGGGCGCGCCCAGCGGGACGACCTTCAGCGGCGCGATCTTGCTCGGCCGGCAGGTGGTGACCGCGCATGTCGGCGACTCGCGGATCTATCTGGGGGGGCCGCAGGGGTTGACCCCGCTGACGGAAGACCATTCGATGGTGGCCCGGCTGGTGGCGCTGGGCCAATTTACGCCGGAGGAAGCGCGCAGCAACCCGCAACGCAATGTGCTCTATCGCTCGCTGGGCCAGGCCGACCAGGTGGAAGTCCAGAGCGCGTCCCATGCCTGGCGGGGCCAGAGCCATCTGCTACTCTGCAGCGATGGGCTCTGGGATCTGGTCGGCGACGCGGATCTGGCGGCGATTTTGCGGAGCGCGCCCGATCTCGACCAGGCGGCCGACGCGCTGATCGCGGCCGCGAACGCGCAGGGAGGACCCGATAATATCAGTGTGATCCTGGTCCAGTTGCCGCAGGAACCCGCATGAGTAGCGTGCTGCGGCCGGCGGCCAGCTTCAGCCATCGCCTGGGGCAGGAGCCGCTCCCCGTGGCCGGGGGGCCCCAGATGACCTATGTGCTGCTCGAGATCCTCGTCGGCAGCATGACTACGGCGGCGACGGCGCTGCCGCTGAATATCTGCCTGGTGCTGGATCAGAGCTTGTCCATGCAGGGCGAAAAAATCGCGCGGGTCAAAGATGCCGCCCATTATGTGCTCAGCCAGCTGGGGGCGCGGGATGCCCTGGCGGTGGTCTCCTTTCACGACCGGGCGACGGTCGTGGCCCCCGCCCAGCTCAACACGGCGCCCACCCAGATCGGCAGCGCGATCAATGGGATCATGCCGCGGGGCGGCACGGAGCTGGCCTCCGGGCTGAAGGCGGGACTCGACGAGCTCCGCCGGGGCCAGGCCCTCACCGGCCGCGCGATTTCGTCGCTGCTGGTCCTGACCGATGGGCGGACCTATGGCGATGAAGCGCGCTGCCTGGAGCTGGCCGAGCAGGCGCAGCGCCAGGAGTTCCTGATCACGCCGCTCGGCGTGGGCGAGGAGTGGAACGAGGATCTCCTGGAGACGATCGCCTATCGCTGCGGTAGCCATTCGGTTTATATTGATCAGCCGTCGGCGATCGTCAGCGCGTTCCGCGAGCACATCGAAGACCTGCGTAACATCTGTGGGCGGCAGGCGCAACTGACGATCGCCACCCCCGCGGAGACCCGGCTCGTGCAGATCCATCGCGTCGCCCCGCTGATCGGCCGGGTGGAGCTGCTGCCCAGCCCCAATGTGTCGGAGCAGG
>DATGEF010000845.1:0-4002 GCA_035310405.1 Chloroflexia bacterium
CCGTGGCCGTGCCGGGGGCGGGGGTTTGCGTCGCCGTCGCACTTGGCGCCACCAGGGTAGGAGTACCCGTCGGCGTGGCGCTCGGGCAGGAGGAACCCGGGTTAACGTGGGCGACCTCGACGGTGTTTCTTTCACTCGGGACATTATTCCACCCGCCGACCGCGACGATATCCAGCCCGGCCGCCGCGCCGCCCAGCGCCCAGCGCGCGACGTTCAGGGTCGGGCCGCCGCTCCAGCTATCGGCGCTCGGGTCATAGACCTGGGTGGCGGTGAGGTCCCCGCCGGGACTGGTGCCCCCAAAGATCCAGAGCCGGCCCGCCGCCACGGCGCTGCCCGGGGCATTGGCCGCCTGGGGCAGGACCGTGTGCGCAGCCCAAGTGTTGGCGCCGATGTTATAGACGTAGAGCGTATTCAGGACGGTCCCGCTGTTGTTCATGCCCCCGGCGAGATACAACTTGCTATTGATCACCCCGGCGCCGGGCGCGCCCACGGGCTGGGGGAGGGGGGCCAGGTTGGCATTCCAGCTATTGCCGGCGATGTTATAGGCCCAGGTCTCCTGGGTCCGATTGTTTCCACTATAGCCCCCGGCCAGGTAAATCGTCCCGTTAGAGTAACCGGCCCCCTGGTCAGAGAGCGGGCCGGGCATCGGCGCGCCGATGCTCCAGGTATTGCTGGCGATATCGTAAATCCGCGTGATGTTCACCTCCGTCGAGCCGTTGGTGCCGCCGAAATCGTAGATTTTGCCGTTGCCGGCATAGACCGCCACCCCGAGGCCATGGGCGTCGGGGACGGGGGCCAGGGCGGTCCAGGTATCGGTCGTTGGGCTGTAGCGTAAGGTCGTGCTGAACACGGTGGGGGTATAGTTATAGCCCCCGATGGCATAAACGTAATTGCCGTCGCTGGCGACGTCGACCCCATGGGCGGCAAAGGGCAACGGGCTCTTGACCGCCCAGGGGCCCAGGATCGGCTGGCCGCAACTCGGCGTGGGTGTGGGCGTGCCCTGTAGCGGCCCCGCCAGGCTGCGCCGCGCCCCGGCCGGCGCGTTGTCCAGGGCGAAGGTGCCGGCCAGCAGCAGCACCGCAAGAAAGGCAACGAAACACAACCAGCCAAACTGCTTTCTTTCCACTTGCCTGCCTCCTTCGTTGTGAATTAAGCTACATCCGTTTCAAATACTCCCGGATCATCAAGGCGGCGGTGGCGCCTTCGCCGGTGGCCGAGGCCGCCTGTTTGGTGCTGCCCGCCCGCACGTCGCCGGCGGCGAAGATGCCCGGCATCGACGTTTGCAGGTCCAGCCCGGTGACCACGAAGCCATTGGCATCGCGCCGGATCTCGGCGGGCAGGAACGCGGTATTAGGCTTGAGGCCGATGAAGACAAAGACGCCCGCCGGCGTCAAGTCCGTCGTCGCGTTCGTTTGGGTGTCGCGCACGCGGGTGGTGTGCAGCTTCTTGTCGCCCAGAAACTCGACGACGACTGTATTGTAGCGAACCGTGACGTTGGCGGTCTCGGCGATCTTCTCCTGGACGATCTTGCTGGCGTTCATTTTCTCACCGCGTACCAGGATCGTTACCTCGCTGGCGAAGCGGGCCAGGAAGAGGGCCTCTTCCCCGGCGCTGTTGCCGCCGCCGACCACGGCCACGGGCCGGCCTTTGTAGAAGGGGCCGTCGCACGTGGCGCAGAAGTGGATACCGGAGCCGATGTAGTCTTCTTCGCCCGGCACGTTGAGCCGGGAGTACGTCGACCCGGTGGCGACCAGCATCGCGTGGGCGCCATACTCGTCGCCATCCGTGGTATGCACATCGCGGTAGCCGTCATGGCTTTCGATACTCTCCACGGCCTGCGCCGACAGGATCTCGACCCCAAAGCGCCGCGCCTGGAGCGTGAGCCGGTCGGCCAGATCGGCGCCGAGAATGCCATCCGGCCAGCTGGGGAAATTGTCCAGCCGCTCGGTGACGCCGGCCTGGCCGCCCAGGCCCGCCCGCTCGACAATCAGGCAGTCGACGCCTTCGCGGGCCAGGTAGATCGCACACATCAGCCCCGCGGGGCCGCCGCCGATGATAACCACGTCGTAGAAGCTGCGTTGCGCCTTGGTCGACAGGCCCAGCAGGCGGGCCAGGTCGGCGTTCGCCGGCTCGACCAGCACGGTGCCGTCGCCGAACTTGATCGTCGGCACGCTATGCCCGCCGTTCTGCACCGCTTCGATGAAGGCCAGGCCGTCGGGATTGGATTCGACGTCGACCCAGTTATAAGCGACCCGCTGTTCGCCGAGGAATTTTTTGGCCCGCTTGCAATCGGTACACCAGGGGGTTCCGTAAACCGTGACTTCCTGCATGACGTGGTCCTTTCTTTAGGGGTGGGGCTCTGTCTCCCGCTATGCGGTTACTGCGGTGGGGTCACTCTCTTTGTCGTAGGGATCGATCTGATCGTGCAGGGTTTCGCTGTGCTCCTGGAGCAGCATGGCGATCAGGCCGGTCCAGCCGGTCTGGTGGCTGGCCCCCAACCCCAACCCGCTATCGCCATGGAAATATTCGTGGAACAGCACCAGGTCGCGCCAGGCGGGATCATCCTGGAACAAGGCCTGATCGCCGTAGATCGGGCGCCGGCCCTGGGCGTCGCGCGAGAAGAGGCGGATCAGCCGGTGCGCCAGTTCGTCGGCGACGCCGGCCAGGGTTCTCATCTGCCCCGAGCCGCTGGGGCACTCGACCTGCAAGCTGTCCCCGTAGTAGTGGTTGAGCTTCAGCAGCGACTCGATAATCAGGTAGTTGATCGGGAACCAGATCGGCCCCCGCCAGTTCGAGTTGCCGCCGAACAGACCGGTCTGCGACTCGGCCGGCTGGTAGCTGACCGTGTAGTCCTGCCCGCCGACCGACAGGGTGTAGGGGTGGTCTTCGTGGTATTTGGATAGGGAGCGGATGCCGTAATCGGCGAGGAACTCGCTCTCGTCCAGCATATATTTGAGCACCTGCCGGAGGCGCTCGGGGGTCAGGATCGAAAAGAGCCGGTGCTTATGGACGCCGGGCCGATCGATCTCGGCGATATGGCCGCTCAAGAACGGACGGTTGGCGAGGAACCACTGCATCCGGCGCCGGAAGACCGGCAGCCGGTCGAGGAGCTCCGGCTCGATGATGCTGACGGCGAAGAGCGGCAGCAGCCCGACCAGCGATCGCACCCGCAAGAGCATATGCTCGCCATCCGGCAGGTGCAGGGCATCATAAAAGAAGCCATCCTGCGGGTCCCAGAGGGCGATGCCCTCATCCGAGATATCGGCCATCGCCGCGGCGATGCGCAGGAAATGCTCGAAGAACTTGGTGGCGATATCTTCGTACACGGCGTCCTGGCCGGCGAGCTCGAGCGCGATCGTGAGCATCATCAGGCAATAGGCCGCCATCCAGCTCGTGCCGTCGGCCTGTTCCAGGTGGCCGCCCAACGGCAGGTCGGCATTGCGATCGAAGACGCCGATGTTATCGAGGCCGAGGAAGCCGCCCTGGAAGACATTGTTATCGTCGGCATCTTTGCGGTTGACCCACCAGGTGAAGTTCAATAACAGCTTGTGGAAGATGCTTTCCAGGAAGGCGCGGTCCCCCTGGCCCTGCTCCTTGGCCTCCATCTGGTAGATCCGCCAGGCCGCCCAGGCATGCACGGGGGGGTTGACGTCGCCAAAGGCCCATTCATAGGCCGGGAGCTCGCCGTTGGGGTGCTGGTACCACTCGCGAGTCAGCAGCAGGAGTTGGCGCTTGGCGTAATCCGGGTCGATCAGGGCCAGGGTGACGCAGTGGAAGGCCAGGTCCCAGGTGGCAAACCAGGGATACTCCCACTTATCGGGCATGGAGATGACGTCAAAGGCGGTGAGGTGCTGCCAGTCGGCATTACGGCCGGCCCGCCGCGGCGCGGGGGGCGGCGGAAACGCCGGGTCCCCTTGTAGCCACTGGTGGACGTCATAATAATACAGCTGTTTGCTCCAGAGCATGCCGGCCAGCGCCTGGCGCTGGATCCGGCGCTCGTCG
>DATGEF010000846.1:0-14034 GCA_035310405.1 Chloroflexia bacterium
GCAGTGAGGAGGCAGTCGTCAGTCGTCAGTCGTCAGTCGTCAGTGAGGACGAAGCGGGGGGGCCGGGACTCGACTCCGAGATCCCGCCCTCGCCAATCCAAAATCCGGGGGGCGGGCCGGGACCCGACTCCGGCGTCCCACCGTCGCCAATCCAAAATCCAAAATCCAAAATCCAAAATCGTAAGATCCGCGCCTCCCTCGACTCGCTCGTGGACAAGTCGCTGGTCGTGGTGGAGGAGCACGATGGGGCGCCCCGCTACCGGTTGCTGGAGACGATCCGCTATTATGCCCGTGAGCGGCTGCTCGAGTCCGGCGAGGCGGCAGCGGTCCGGGGCCGGCACCGGGCCTGGTGCTGCGCGTGGGCTGCGCAGGCGGTGCCCGGCCTGCGCGGGCCCGCGCAGCAAGCGTGGCTACGGCAGCTCGATCAGGAGCACGATAATATGCGGGCCGCGCTCGAATGGTCGAAAACGGCGCCCGATGGGCCGGCGGCCGGGCTGTACCTGGCGGGTCTGCTCTTCTGGTACTGGAGCCTCCGCGGGTATTGGAGCGAGGGCCGGAGCTGGTTGGCCGCCCTGTTAGCAACTGCCGACCAAAATCCTCAAAGGGCCGCGGCACTGTACGCGGCCGGGGCGCTCGCCTGGAACCAGGGGGATCTGCCGCAGGCGCGCACCCTGCTGGAGGAAAGCACCCGCTGTTGGCGGGCGGGGGAGGCGGGACCTGGCCTCGCCTCGGCGCTCGCGGCGTTGAGCCTCGTGCTGGTGTATCAGGGGGACCGCCTCCGGGCGCGGGCCCTCGCCGCAGAGAGTGTCACCCTCTTGCGGGCCGCCGGCGATTCCTGGGGCCTGGCCCACGCCCTCGATGCGCTCGGTCGGGTCCTGGTCGGGTTGGGGGACGACGGGGCGGCGCAGCGTTGTTATGAAGAGAGCCTGGCGCTGTTCCGGCAAGCCGGGGATGGATGGAGCATCGCGACCCCCCTGCATAATGTGGCCCGGCTGCACATGCGGCGGGGGGACTATACCGCCGCCCGGGCGCGGCTCGAAGAGTCGCTGGCGATCGTGCGGGCGCTGGGGGGCAAACGCACGACGGCCTGGAGCCTCTGTAGCCTGGGCGAGGCCGCGTTATACCAGGGCGATTACGGCCGCGCCCAAAGCTGGGCCGAGGAGAGCCTGGCGCTGGCCCGCGAGCTGGGCGACAAGGCGGGCCGCGCCGAGGCGCTGAACATTCTCGGCGAAGTGGCCCAGGCCCAGGGCGACTACCCGCGCGCCGATCAGCTCTATACGGAGAGCCTGGCCCTGTTTCGCGAGGTGGGCGGCACCGGCGGGGTCGCCTGGCTACTGCACGACCAGGGGGAGCTCGCCCGGCTCCAGGGCGCCGGCGACGTGGCGGCCCGGCGGTTCGCGGAGAGCCTGATCCTTTTCCAGGAGATGGGCGGCAAGCGCGGCCTCGCCGATTGCCTGATTGGCCTGGCCGCGCTTGCCGGCGCGGGCGGCCAATTCGACCGCGCGGCCCGTCTGCTCGGCGCGGCTCAGGCCCTCCTGGACGCGATGGGGGCCGCGCTGCCGCCCCTCGATCGGGTCGCCTACGAGCAGCACCTGGCCACCAGCCGTGCCGGCCTGGGCGCGCCCGCGTTTACTGCGGCCTGGGAGGCCGGGCAAGCCCTGGCCCTGGAGGAGGCGGTCGCCTACGCCCGGCAGTCCCCGGGGGCGGGCGCCCCATAGGAGGTGAGTACGATCTACGAAGTATTCGTCGACGACAACTACCACTACATGGATGAGCGCGAGCGCTACCGGCGCGGCGCCTACCCCACCTGCGCCGCCGCCACCGCGGCCTGCCGGCAGATCGTCGACGAGTACCTGCGGGCGGCCTACCGGCCGGGGATGACCGCCGACGCGCTCTGGCAGGGTTATGTCAGTTTCGGCGAAGATCCATTCATCCAGGCCCCCGGCGACCCGGCCTGCACCTTCGCGGCCTGGGACTATGCCCGCGCACGCTGCGCCGCCCTCTGCGCGCCGGCCGGCCCGGATGCCCAATGATCGGCCCGACCGCCCCGCCCCGGTAAAAATACCGATGGCTCGGTGGCCAGTCTCGGCCCGAAAACGGGTAGAATTGCTGATGTCTCCCCCGTCTCTCGGTGCTATGGTGGTCGTAGTGCCGGGTATTGAGCCCCGGCACACGATCCACTAGCCAAGGGGGCCGAGATGCAGACACTGTCAGAACAAACCTTGCCCGGGCGCGTCGAGCAACTGGAAACAACGATTGACGAGATCGAGCGCGCCCTCGGCGAAGTCCAGACCGCCCTGGCGCGCGCCGGAATTAGCGTTACACCCGCCCCCACCCGGGCGGCGACCCCCGCCCCGGCGGCGCGCCCCACCCGGGTGGTGCTGCGCGAACAGCCGCCGGAGCCCCGCGACGCGCCCATGACTACCCCGCTGTCGCTCGTGGCGGCGGGGATCGCACCGCACGATGCCCCCGGCTTCGATATCGTGCGCCTGACCGAGTACTGGCTCAACAAAGTGGCTATTGCCCTACTCTTGTTCGGCATCGCCTTTCTGTTCAAATATTCCGTCGACCAGGGTTGGCTCACCGAGCCGATCCGGGTCGGGTTCGGCTATCTGCTCGGCCTGGTCCTGCTGGCTGTGGGCCTGCGGCTCTACGAAGAGCGGCCGCATTTCAGCCAGGTGCTCATGGGCGGCAGCATCGGCACCTTTTACCTCACGACCTATGCCGCGTTCCAGTGGTTTCACCTGCTGCCCTATGGGCAGGCGATGGGCGGCATGGTCCTGATCACCACGGGGGCGCTGATCCTGGCGGCGCGGCAAAACGCGATGGTCCTCTCCCTGATCGGCACCATCGGCGGCCTCGCCACGCCGTTTGTGCTCTATACCGGGGAGCACAATCTGCCCGGGCTGGTCGCCTACACCGGTTGTGTGCTGGCCGGGGCCGGGGCCATCTATTTTTATCGGGGCTGGCACGCGCTCCTCTGGACCGCGTTCATCGGCACCTGGGGCGTGCTGGCGAGCGCCGTGGCGGGCCTGCTGGTCGACTTCGAATTCAGCCGCCGGCTCCCGGCGACCACCGATCAACTCGCGCTCCAGGGCGGCATTCTCTGGGCCTGGCTGCTGCTGTGGGGCGTCGCGGTCGTCCGCGACGTCCTTTGGACGCGCGACCCCGCGCGCTGGCAGCATCCCGGAGTCGATCTCCTGGCCCGTCTCCTGGCGCCCGAGACCCGCCGGCGGGTGGATGCCCACGTCTACCTTCTGACTGTGTTGGCCCCGTTCGTCGCCCTCGGGCTGTCGATTCTGATCTGGCCGGGGGTGACGCAGGAGACCTGGGGCCTATGGTTGATGGCCGGCTCGCTGGTCTATGGCCTGGCCTACCTGCGCTTGCGGCGCTGGACCGAGCCGCTGGCCTATGTCCACGCCCTGCTCGCTCTGCTGTTCATGACCCTGGCCCTGGTGCAGTTGCTCCACGGTAACGCGCTCCTCGTGGCCCTGGCGGCCGAAGCCACGGCGCTCCATTTTGTCGCCCATCGGGTGCAGGCGCGGGCGATCGCAATCGGTGGGCACATCCTGTTCGCCGCGGCGGGCTCCTGGGTCGCCCTTCATCTGATCACCGCCCCCTTCGGCGGCGCGGGGCCGATCGACGGCCAGACGCTGGCCGACCTGGCCGTCGTCGTGCTGGCCCTGAGTGCCGCCACGGTCTTATCCGAAGTGCCGCTGATCTGGCTGTACCGGTTCGTCGCCCACCTCGCCGTGCTCGGCTGGCTCGGGCGCGTCTTGCTCCATCTGCCCAACAATGGCGTGGGGTTCGTCATCCTCGCCTGGGCGACCTACGCGACGCTCCTCTTTTACTGGGCCGTCCGGCGCGGCGGTGTGCATCCCTTCCCACGGCCGGAGGCTGCGCCTGAGTACGCCGCGGCGCATTGCGCCTTCGCCTTGGTCGCCCTGGGATTTACCTACCAGATCGGAACCGGGCACGTCGGCGCGTGGGCGATCCTCAACCCCAAGACGGGCACCGACCTCCTCGTGATCGCCCTGGCGGGGCTCGCTTCGTGGCTGCTCGGCCCCCGGACGGCCGCCTGGCCCTACCGGGCGGCCGTGCATGTGGGGGCCCTGCTGTTGCTCACCCGGGAGATCGGCTCACTATCTGGCGGCAACGCCTATATCACGATCGCCTGGGCGGCCTATGCCCTGACCATCCTCCTGGTCGGGCTCTGGCGCAGCCAGCCGGCCTTCATCTATACGGCGGTGGCCACCCTGCTCCTCGTCGTGGGCAAGCTCTTCTTGGTCGACCTCACCGCTTTGGAGCTGATCTGGCGGAGCCTGCTGTTCATGGGCTTTGGCGTCGTCTTCCTGTGGCTCAGCTACTACCTGCAATCCTGGCTGAAGCGCCTGCCCGAGCCGCGATCCTAACCGCGGCGGCCCGCCGCGCAACCCGGCGGCCGGTCGTTCGTCAGATCTGGCAGAGGGCAATGGAGTTATCACCCGGGCGCGGGGCTTGGCACGCAGCACTCGCCGCCGCCAGATCGTTAGGAGGGTATTCATAATGTATGCAGGTACCTTTTCCAGTAGGCCGGGCTCTAGCCGGGCCGGCCGCGGGCTGCTGAGCTTGTTGACCGGGGCCGCGTTGCTGGCCGGGCTGGCCGGCAATGGGGGGCTCGTGCCCACCCCGGCCGCGGCCGATGCCTTCGCCAGTGTCGCGTTCACGCATGTGTGGGAGCGAACCGATAAGCCGGTGGCCGACGGCAAAGCGCCGCGCAGCTGGCTCTGGGGCAACCAGCCGTTCGTGGCCAAGCAGGAGCCCTATGCCCAGGGCCTCGGCGGCACGCGCCTGGTCCAATACTTCGACAAGAGCCGCATGGAGATCAACGACCCGAACGGCGACCAGAATAGCCCCTGGTTTGTCACCAACGGCCTGCTGGTCGTGGAGATGATGACCGGCAAGATCCAGACGGGCAACAACGAGTTCCAGCAGAGCTATCCCGCGAACGTCGCGGTGGCCGGCGATACGAATGACCCGAGCCAGCCCGCGCCAACCTATGCGACCTTCGGCCGGGTCGCGACCTTGAACGGTGATAACGGCGATACCGCGCTCCCCGTCGGCCTCGCCATCCGCAACGCGATCGACAAGCAGGGCAACGTGACCACGAATTCGCAGGATACGCCGCAGGACCTGGCCCACTATGCCGCCTTTAGCCCCCAGACGCAGCACAATATCGCCGACGTGTTCTGGACCTTCCTCAACAGCCAGGGCCTGGTCTACGCCGGGGGCCAGTACCAGACTGGCCCGCTGATGAACTGGGTGTTCGTCATGGGCTACCCGCTGACCGAGCCCTACTGGACGACGATCCGCGTCGGCGGGATCGACCGCCAGGTGCTCATCCAGGCGTTCCAGCGGCGTGTGCTGACTTACTCGCCGAACAACCCGCCGGGCTGGCAGGTCGAGATGGGCAACGTCGGCCGCCACTACTATAGCTGGCGCTACGAGCACCAAATGAACTGCAACAGTGTGCCGGTGCGCGGCTTCGGCACCGTCTGGGCGAATAATCCCGACCTGGCGGCGGCCCTGGGCTGCCCGGCGGACTGGTCGGGCGGCGAGCAGCCCGTGGCGACCACGGTCGAGCACTTCGAGCATGGCACGATGCTCGCCGTGGCGGCCACCAACAGCTACCCGTACGGCCAGGACTCGATCTTCGCCTTCTTCGACGATGGCACCTACCAGCACTTCGATAACACCTACGTCGCCGGCCAGCCGAATGCCTGCACGGTCCCGACGCCATCCGGGCTCTACCTGCCCCAGCACGGCTTCAATAAAGTCTGGTGTGAAGGCACCGGCGCCCGGGTACGCGAGCGGCTCGGCTTTGCTACCGACATGGAGAAAGCAGGGGCCGGCGCCTGGCAGCGCTTCGAGCACGGCCTGATGTACTGGACCGGCGCCAGCCTGGAGATCTTCGCCCTGACCGGCACCGACCTCTACGAGCCGGCGGACCATCGCTGGCAAGGCTTCCACGATACATTCCAGAACCCGTAGAACTCCGGGCGCGGGATCCGGCCAGGGGGCGACGTGAACAGCGTCGCCCCCTGGCCGGTTTTCAACAGTCCGCGCCCCCCGCCATCGCGGGACGCTTGCCAGAGGGGATGTTCATGCCCGCGCACCCGCGGCGATCAGTTGGCCAACCGCATCAAAGTAGGAATTGGGCAGGCCATGCGCGGTCGGGTGCTGCATGATGACGAACCGCGTCGGCCCGTTTCCGGCGATCGCCACTTTGGCGACGGCGGATGGCTGGAAATCGACACCGGCGATCTGCCGCCACCAGTGTTCATAGCCGGCGCCGTAGAAGATCACCACGCCCGGACGGTGCTCGGCGATCCTGGCCCGCAAATGCGCGATCCGGGCGGGCGCGACCTGTTGGGTGTAGGTCTTCCGATTGCGGAGATACGGGAGCCGCGAATACTCCGGGTAGAACAGCCAGCGCCCCACCCCCGGCGACGGCAACGGCAGCAACTCCAGCAGACAGTCAAGGCCCCCCTGGCGCCCCAGCCGGTCCTTCTGGTACGCGCGCACTTGCTCAGTGCTGGGCGCCGGGCCTTCGGCACTGAGGACGACGCGGATGAGTCGCGCCCAGGTGGGCTGCAACGGGATGCGACCCCGGAGCCAGAGGGCGCCACCCCCGTCGGGACCCACCATATCTTCCACCTCGTGCTGCCCCCGATCGGACCAGCCCTGGATCCGGTGCGCCGCGCTTCCCCAGGTTGCCGGGCAGCCCTACCCCTGCCCCCCGCTCCCCCAGGTTACCCTTCATCCCCGCCCCTCCACTACTGCGATCTCCGCCGCCGTCAGCCCGTAGAGCCGGTAGACGATCGCGTCGATGAGGCGGCCGGTGGCCGCGAGCTGCGCCTTGAGCGGCAGCACGCGCGCCAGGCTGGCCGCGTAGGCCGCGCGGATCGCGCCCGCCACAGCCGGGTCGGTCAGGCGGGCGCCGAGGCGGGTACGGTTCTTGGCCAGGATGGCGAGCAAGTCGTCCGCGGACAGCGGCGGCGCGCCCTTCTGGTAGTCGCCGGGGTAATCGGCCAGGGTGCTCTTGCGAGATCGGTCAATGGCATAGGTCTGTAGCCTTTACCCGCGTATGAAATCTTGATCCGCGGCCCATTTTTAGTCCGCTTTTCGTCGCTGGGCCACCCAGGTGTGGATCGGCTGGCTGTGGTTCCGCAAGTGCCCCAGCCGCCAGCCCGCGAGGGCGGCCACGGAAGTGGGATCGGCGCCGGGGTGCAGGCGGTAGGCCCGCGCCCAATCCGCGGCGGTCAGGGCTTCCAGTTGGGCGATCAGGGCCGCGAAGGTCTGCCGGTAATCGGCCAGCACGGCGTCCGCCGGCCGCGGCAGGTTCTCCTGGTAGGTGGCCGCGTTCAACGCATCCAGATCTTGCCAGGTGCGGCCGGGCAGGGGGATGGCCGGCGGCTCCCCTTGCGCCGCCGTCCGGATCCAGACCGTGCCGCGCCCATCCCAGACCGTGAGGTGGGCCAGGATATCCTTGACCGACCAGCTCTCCCACACCCCCGCGACGGCCAGATCCGTCGCACTCAGCTGCGCCAGCGCCGCCTCCAGCCGCGCCTGCTCCGCGTGCAGCTCCCGGAGCAGCTCCCTCTTCTCCATGCTTATCCCCCGCTCGATTTTGGATTTTGGATTTTGGATTTTGGATTGGGGCCGAGCGGCCCCCGCCTCCGTCGTCTCCTACCCCCCGACCCCCAACCCCTCGCCATGGATTTTGGATTGGGAGACGAGGGACCCAACTCAAAACTCAAAACTCAAAACTCGTCTAAAGCAGCCGGCGCACGCACAGGGCCACCTGCGTGCGGAAGCGCACGGCGGGGTCGTCGAGGTCCAGGCCGCTGACCTCGGCGATCCGGCGCAGGCGGTAGCTGAGGGTGTTGCGGTGCAAGTAGAGCGCCGCCGCCGTGGCGCTGTGGTTGCCGCCATGTTCCAGGAAGGCCTCCAGAGTCTCCAGCAGCTTCGCCGGCTGGCTGGTGCGGCTGGCCTCCAGGGTACGTTCGAGGGGGCCCAACGCCTCCTCGTAAAAGGTGTGCATTTCGTGCCGGTACGCGGTCCGTAGGGGGAGCAGCAGCCGATAAATCCCCAGGGCGCCGTAATGACAGCTACGGCCGCCGCCAAACAGGTGCCAGGCGGCCCAGAGCGCCTGCTCGGCCTCCTGCCGGGAGCGGGCCGCGCCGCCGATGCCGGGATAGGCCCGGCCGGTGCCGGCGGCAGCCGGGCGGTCCCCGCGGCTCGCGCCCTGGCGGCACAGCTCGTCGACCAGCCGCACGAAGCGCTCCGGGGGGGCGCCCGGCGGATCGGCCGCGGCCGGGCGGACCGGCAGTGCCCAGAGCACCGCCAACCGGCCCGCCAGGACCTGGACGAGCACGTGCCCGTCGCGCCCGGCCGGGCTCAGGCCCGCGACCACGGCCTCCCATTGGGCGGCATCCGCGTCGTCCGGCAGGGCGGATGCCCCGGCCGGGGGCGGCGCCAGCGAGAGCAGGGCGACGGCATACGCGGGCGCCAGATCGACGCCGAGGGCGCGGGCGCGGGTCAACAGGATCTCATCGCCGCTCCCCGGCGTGTGATTGAGCAGGTCGGCGAGGAAGTCGCCGCGCAGCCGCTGCTCGGTCCGCGTCTCGGCGACGGCCACGGCCTGGCTCCGGGCCAGCTCCAGGGCACAGACTCCGGCCGCCCGGGAGACCGTCAACTGGTCGATCGCGGCCGCCGGGGCGGGCGTCGCCAGCAGCAGGGTGGCGGCCAGGCGGTCACGGACCAGCACCGGCGCGGCGATCAGCGCCGTCCCCTCGGCGGCCGCGAGCAGCAGCACCGGGGGCTCGGCCGCCCGCACGTTCCGCAGGCTACTCGGCGCCTGCCAGGTGGCCAGCGCCTGTTGGGCCACCGTCGGCCAGCCGGCCCGCAGCCCGTCGAGGGTGGCGCCGGCCGCGGCCGGGGGCAGGGCCTGGTAGCGGATCTCCAGCCCGGGCGGGGGCCCCGTCAGGGCGGCCGGGGCATGCGCCAGCGTGGCCAGGGTGCGGACGACCAGCTCGAGTCCGGCGTCCCAGCCGCCCGGGGGCGCCTCGGCGATCTGAAACTGCACCTCTTGCAGATGCGCGGTGCGGCTATAAAAATCGTCCCGCCGCTCGCGGATCAGGCTGGTCAGGGCGCGCTCGACGTCATTTAAATGGATCTCCGCGCCGACCAGCAGGAGAGGAATCTGCTGCCGATCCGCGGCCTGAACCGCGGCGGCCTGGTCCGCGGCCGGGATCGGTCCGCGCAAAATCAGGCCGGCCGCCCCGCGCTCGGCCAGGCCGTCGACGAGCGCCGCCAGGTGGGCCGGGGGATCGAGCTGGGCGAGGCTGGGGCCGGCCGCGAGCGCGAGCTCGCCGGGCTTCAATACGGGGAAAATTGGGCTGCCGGGCCGGGCCATCGCCGGCCAGGTGACCTCATGATCCAGGCCGGCCGCTCCGGCGAGCAGCGTATACCCGCCCGCCAGCGGCGCGAGCACGGTGTGGATGACGTCGGCAATGGTGACTAAGGGCATAGGCACGGGCGGCGCGCTCAGGCCAGGAACTTGCCGGCGAGGCGGTCGAGCCAGCGGGTCGCCCGCGCGGCGAATGCATCCAGGGCGCGATTGCCCCGCTGCGCGGCCTGGCGCCCGCTGCGGGTGCGCAACACGAAGCCCAGGGCCGCCACCACGACGGCGCCCAGCCGGGCAAAGCCCCGCCAGACCCCATCCGCCGTCCGCACGAGCCGGTCTTCAGGGCGCCGGGGGGGCATATGCGATGTCTCCCATGCGCCGTAAGACAGCCCGGACCAGGGCCGCCAGGCGCGGCCCCGCCGCCGCGGCGATGTCGAGGACGGATGCGTGCTCCACCACCTCCGGCGAGTCGGCGACGGCCATGTTCGTGATACACGACAGGCCGAGCACCCGCATGCCACCGTGGCGGGCGACCAGGACCTCCGGCACGGTGCTCATGCCCACGGCGTCCCCGCCCAGCAGGCGTAAGGCGCGCAGCTCGGCGTTCGTCTCAAAGTTGGGCCCGGGAATCATCACATACACCCCCCGCCGCACCGCCTGGTGGAGCCGGGCGCCCTCGGCGAGGGCGATCTGGATCAAGCCGGGATCATAGGCCGGGTTCATCGGCAGGAAGCGCGGGCCCAGGCTTTCGTCGTTGGGGCCGATCAGCGGGTTGGCCCCGCCCCAGCCGGCGAGGTTAAGGTGATCGCCGATCACCATCAGGTCGCCCGGGTGGTACTTGGGATTGAGCGCCCCGGCGGCGTTGGTCACCACCAGGGTCTCGACCCCCAGGGCGCGCGCCACGCGTACTGGGAACGTGACCTGCGCGAGCGGCTGCCCTTCGTAGAAATGGGTCCGGCCGCGCATCATCAACAGCGGCACCCCTTCCAGCGTGCCACACACCAGCCGCCCGGCATGGCCGATCACCGTGCTGGGCGCCCAGCCCGGGATCGCGTCGTAGGAGAAGCTGGCCACCGGCGTGACTTCGTCGGCCAGGCGGCCGAGCCCTGAGCCCAGGATGACCAGCACCCGCGGGTGAAACGCGGCCGGCAGTTGCTTCCGCAGGACGTCCGCCGAGTGGGCGATGGCGGCGACCCCGCCGTCGCCGGTCACCGGCCCCCCTCCGACCCGCTGTAGTCCGGGACCTGCTCGGCCACCTTCAGAAAGCGGGCCGAGCGGGGCTCCCGCTCCAGCACATAGGTGACATAGGGGCTCATAGCCCCGTCGAGCTCGGCCAGGACCGCGTCGTGCTCCGCGCCCGGCACTTTCTCCCAGAGGCGGGCGACCTCCGCCCAGGGGCTGCGTTGCATCAGCCGGAGGAGCTTAAAGGCGGTCACCGAGAGGTCGCGCGCGACGCCGACCCGCTTGCAGGCCGGGCAGAGCACGCCCCCCTGCGCGGGGCTCCAGCCGTTCAGCACGGGCTCCAGGGTATTGCGGCAGACCACGCACTGCACCAGCTCCGGCCGGTAGCCGAGCAGGCCGAGCAGCTGGACCTCATACCAGTGCTGGAGCAGGTCCGGCACGGCGACGGCGTCAAGGGTATGCAGGGTCGCGGCGAGGAGCTGATAGACCGCATAGTTCTCCAGGTGCTCCGGCGTCAGGCGGTCGGCCAGCTCGACGATATAGAAGGCATGGGCGATGCGCTCCAGGTTCTCCCCGAGGGCCCGATGCCCGTCGAGCGTCTCGCACTGGGTGACGATGTCGAGGTTCCGCGCCGTCGCGACCATCATCTTGCTGCGGCTGAAGAGCTCCACATGGCCGCCCATGTGGCTGGTCGGCTTGCGCACCCCGCGCGCGACCACGCGGATTTTGCCGAGATGGGGGGTAAAGACGGTCAGAATATAATCGGCCTCGCCGACCTCGGAGCGGCGCAAGACAATCGCCTCCGTGCGGTATAACCGTTCGTGCAGCGGGGTCGTCACAAGCCCATCCCTTTCCCGGCCCGCCGCCCGGCCGGCCATCCCTGGCGCGTGTTTGTGCGCCACGCACAAATCTCTCCCTCATTATACCCGAAATAGGCGTGCTGGGCCAGTCGGCGCCGCCCGGCGCGCCCGGGCTTGACCCCCCTCCGGCGCCCGCTTATACTCAAAGCGAGACAGGATGGTGAGAGGGCAGATGGCCGGAACGGATGGGGGCAGCGCGGCGCTGATTGCCGAAAGCTTGAGCAAGCGGTTTGGCAGCTTACAGGCGGTCGACGCGGTGACGCTGCGCGTGGGAGGCGGGGAGCTGTTCGGCTTCCTGGGGGCCAATGGGGCGGGCAAGACGACGACCCTGAAGATGCTGGCCGGCCTGCTGCGGCCGGACGCGGGCCGCATCGCGGTGGCCGGCTATGACATCCGGGCCGCCCCCCTGCAGGCGAAAGCCGTGCTCGGCTATATGCCCGACCCGCCGTATCTCTACGAGAAGCTGACCGGCCGCGAGTATGTCGACTTCATCGCCGATATCTACCGCGTGCCGGGGGGCGCGGCCCGCCAGGAGCGGATCGCCGGCCTGCTCCGCTTGCTCGACCTGGCCGACGCCGGCGACGACCTGGTGGAAGGCTATAGCCACGGCATGCGCCAAAAGATCGCCCTGGCGGCCATGTTGCTGCACGATCCCCAGGTTTTCCTGCTGGACGAGCCGACCAATGGCCTCGACCCCCGCAGCCGGCGCGTGGTGCGCGAGATCCTGACCGACCTGGCGCGCCGCGGCAAAACGGTGCTGCTCTCGACGCATATTCTCGAAGTGGCCCAGGCGATGTGTGACCGCGTGGCGATTATCGACAAGGGCCGCATTGTCGCCACCGGCACGCTCGACGAGCTGCGGCGCGCCGCCAACCTGGGCGGGGCCAGCAGCCTGGAAGATATTTTCCTGAGCCTGACGGGCGGGGCGGAGTACGGCGAATGGTAGGCCGGCTGCTCCGGCTCAAGCTCTACCTGGCCTTCAACACGGTCTGGCGTGGCAGCCTCTGGCGCAAGCTGCGCACGACGCTGCTGAGCATCCTCGGGCTGGGCGCGGTCGTCTATATCTATAGCTTCAGCTACTCGACCTGGCGCCTGCTGTTGATCACGATCCCCGCCGACGCCATCTATGTGCTGCCGCTGATTTTCAGCGCGATTTTCCTGTTCATGCTGACCGGTGGGATCGTCGTCGGGCTGCGGCAGCTCTACATCGCGACCGACCTGGAGCTGTTGCTCAGCCTGCCGTTGCCGCTCCGCGACATCTACCTGCTGAAAAGCGCTGAAGTGGCGCTGAGCGATGCCGCCCTGCTCACCGTCGCCGCGGTGCCGCTGGTCGCCTATGGGGCCGCCGCGGGGCTGGGGATCGGCTATTATCTGCTGGCCGGGCTCGCGTTGCTGGCGTTGGCCCTGCTTTGCACCTGGGTCGACCTGCTGCTGGTCGTGGCCCTGGTGCGGGTGCTGCCAGGCAATCGCGCCCGCAACCTGATCGTGGTGGTGAGCGCGGCCGGGGGCATGATCGTCTACCTGGCGAGCCGCCTGTTCCGGCCCGGCCTGGCCGCGGGCGCCCGCCCGGCGCAGGGCTTCACGGCGGTGGCTGCGCAGCTGGCCAGCCTCGGCCACGCCGTCGCCGGCACGCCGCCCGGCTGGGCGGGGGACATGCTGGTCGGCTGGGGCCGGGGCGATCTGGGCGGGCTGGCGGGCAACAGCGTCTTGCTGCTGGGCAGCACGGCGGCGTTGGGCGCGCTCGGGTATGCGATGTTCGCCCGCGCTTTCTATCAGGGGTGGGCGGCGGTGCAGAATATCAACACCCGCCGGACGCAGCCGCGTACGGTGACATCCGCCCCCCGGCCGGGGCGCCGCGCCCCCCTGGCCCGCCTCCTGCCCCTGCTCGAAGGACTCTTTGCGCCTTTCCCGCCCCCCCTCCGCGCCCTGATGATCAAGGACTGGCGGACCGCCCTGCGCGACCCGAACTATATCATGCAAACGGTCTGGGCCTTGCTGTTTGTCGGCGTGTCCTTCTTAACGCCCGGGCGCGCCGCCGGCGGGGGGCGGGCCGGCGACTTCTGGATCACCCTGGTGAGCCTGGCGCTGGTGCCCTATCTGCTCTGTCAGGTGCTGGCCCTGCCGGCTTTCGGCCGCGAGGGGTCGGGCATGGCCATCCTACGGGGCAGCAGCCTGGCCGTGCGCACCATCTTCCTGGCCAAGTGGCTCCAGGCTTTCCTGCCGGTGACCCTGGTGACCTGGGGCCTGATCGCCGGGGTGGGCCTGGTCCACCCGGCGACCGGCGCGGAGGCCGGCGTCGCCTTCGGCAGCGGGGCGCTGCTGGCCGCCGGCCTGGCCCTGATCGGCGTGGCGGCGGGCGCCCTGGCCCCCGACTACCGGGCGCGCCGGGAACGGAGCCTGCAGGTGGCCGGGCTGCTCGGCACCCTGGCCTGGCTGGTGCTCAGCGTGCTCTACACGGCCGCCACGCTGGGTCTGGCCGTGGTCGCGCTGCTGGGCCCGTTGGACCCGCGCTTTACGCCCCTGGCTCGGGTGCTCCCGGCCGGC
>DATGEF010000847.1:0-2898 GCA_035310405.1 Chloroflexia bacterium
CTTCCTGCGTACCTACGAGCCCGACCTGCTGGCCGCGCGCCCGCCTGGCCCAGCGCCAGGCAACTCCGCCGAGCCGATCGTCGGCTTTGCCTTCCACTATCCCGACTTCCGCTTCGTCGACGCCGATTTCCTGCCCGGGCTCGGCCGGCAAGACCCGGTGCGGGTGCTGGCCCTGGTGATGAGCGCCTTCGGCCTGTACGCCGCCCTGCTCGCCGCCGGCTACGGCCCCTGCCTGCGCCTGATCAACCTGGAGACAGCCACGGCCGCCGACCTGGCCGGCTGCGCCGCCGTCGTCATGCCCAGCAAAGGGCTGCTGGCCCCAGCTACGTATACATTCTTGGAGGATTATGTCAACCAGGGCGGGCACCTGGTGACCTGCGGCCGCACGCCCCACCAGACCCTCACGGGCGCGCGGCTCGCCAGCCGGCGGCTCTACCCAGCTCCCGTGCAGCGGACCCGCTTCCTGGGACGCCTGCCGGCGATGGCCTACCTGGGCTGGGAGTGGCTGATCAAGTACCAACTCGTGACGCGCGCCCGCTTGCAGCGCCGGCACCCGACCAGCATGCACATCCTCGACCTCTGCGAGCCCCTCTATGCCCTCTTCTATGCTCCCCAGCGCGGGGTCACGCTGCGGGCGCCAGGCGGCGCGGCCGTGCGTGGCGATTACATGCTCCAGACCTACCGCCTCCCCGCCCACCCCGCTCTGACGCCGCTGTTCCAGGATGGTGCGGGATATGTCGTGCGGGTCGGCGCCGGCAGCAGCACGATGATCGGTAGCCTGCCGGGCGGCAGCTACTTCACGCCCCAGTATTACCGGCTCGGCCGGGACCAGCGCCAGGCGGTGCGCGACTTCTGGCAGAGCCTGCTCCAGCCCCTCGGCCTGCCGCCGCCGATCCGCTTGAGCCCCGGCCTGGAAATCGAGGTGACGCAACGCCTGTTCCCGGGCGGCGGCTTCCTGTTCCTGATCAACCGCCTGCCGGAGCCGCAGACGGGCACCATCACCTTCCGCCCGCCCGCCGCCCCGCTGCCCCGGCCCGCAGTCGTTTTCGATGCGCCCAACAGCCAGGTCGCGCCCCGCCCGGACGGCAGCCTGGCGGTCACCCTGGCGGGCCATGCTTGCGTGATCTTGCGCTGGGAGGAGCCGGATTGAGCAGCGCGCACACACCCGCGGCTAGCGCTGCTAGCCTGTAAGCGTTTTTAATTAGCAGAAAGCATAAGATCTGTCATTCTGAGCGCAGCGAAGAATCCGCTGGGGCGCGCAACCGCAGCCCCAACGGCACGATCGGGGCGGTCACGCATGGGCGGTGGAGGGCGCCAGGCTACCTGCCCGCCAACCCCGACCCAATCCGCGGGGCAACGGATTCTTCGCTGCGCTCAGAATGACAAGTTCTTTGCTATTTTTGCTAATATTTATCTCTAATGTCAAGAGCCGGCCGATCCACTGTGTCCCATGTACCGACATGGTTTGCCGCGTATAATGAGCGAGGCGCCAGCGAGTCTAGGATCAAGCAAGGCAAGAACATGAGGTATCCCTATGCTTGGACTGCCAACAAGTAGATCAACTGGTCAAGGCATAATAGCGCTAATACTAGGGATTGTTGCATTACCCTGTAGTATTGCTCTAGAGCTTGGCGTCTATCTTGCCATACCCTTAGCTCTGATCGGTTCTGGGCTTTGTATAATCATTATTATGAGGGTAGTACAGCAAGATGATCCTGGCAGACCAGGAATCTTAATTGCTCTTCTCGGCTTGCTAGCGAATCTGATAACTCTGCTAATCAGCATTCTTTTAGTAGGGGCCCCTTTTTAAGGCAAGTCCAAGAAACCATCGTCAGGCCGCGTCGGCTTGCCACTCGATTATCACGCGGACATTCCACATTCCACAGTAGGAGGAAGAGAACGATGAGCAACGCCAACCCGCCGCCCGGCGCGACCCCGCCGTCTGAACCAACCGTGGGGTACCTGCAGTTTTACCGGCGGTGGGATACCCCCCTCGACGACGATGCGACCCGCGCCTTTTCGCGCCTGGTGCGCAACGCCCCCGATTTCGCCGCCTTCCAGGCGCTGGCCCCGGCCGGCAGCGAAGAGCGCCGGCTCTTCCTGCGGCATATCGACTCGTTCGAGGAGGCCGCGGGGTTACTCCAGCAAGGCCAGATGAGCGAAGATCTCTTTTTCGACGCCTGGTACGCCATGCCGCAGTCGTGGGACCGGGCCGCACCCTTCGTACTGGGCCTGCGCGTCGAAGCCCGCAACCCGGAGCTTTACGCGCAGTTTGAATGGCTGGCGGGCCGGGCCACACAATTCTGGGCCGAGCGCGAACGGAATCCACCAGTGTGGCAGCCGATCGAGGATCGCGCGCCCGGCCCGGGAGACGAAGCAATTTTCGCGGCGTTCCATCAGATCTGGTCGACGCCGCGTGACGAGGTGGCCTGGGCGTTCGTGACCGACCTGGCCCAGCGCGCGCCCGACTTCGCGACGTTTTCGCAACTCGTGCCGCCGGGGAGCGTGGAGTACATCAAGTTTGACCGCGTCTTTTGCGCGTATGATCAGGCGGGCACGCTGATGAAGAATGGGATCATCCACCCGGCGCTCTTTTTCGACGCCTGGCAGAGTCCCGGCGCCGTCTGGGCGTATGCGCAGCCCTGGTTGCAAGGCCTACGAGAGCAGACCGGCAATCCGCATATCTGCGAGAATCTCGATTGGCTGGTCATGTATGAGTCGGCGTGGCGCAACCGGGCGGGCTGATAGGGAAGCCCTACCTTCAGACAATCGCCGCTAAAAATGGAAAGCCTGCACCAGCCGCTTCTCCTCGGTGCCTTCGATCTCGGCGGCCACTTCGACCTGGGCCTCCAGGCCGGAGCCCCGCAGCTTGTCTTTCAGCAGCTCGTCCAGCTGGAA
>DATGEF010000848.1:0-6026 GCA_035310405.1 Chloroflexia bacterium
GCAGCGGGCGCGCCTGGGGTGGGCGCAGCACCGGCCGGCACTGTGGTGGGTGGCGCCGGGGTGCGCAGGGCGGCGGCGCGCACGGCGATATAGGATGGGTGGGCCGCGCTTTCGAGCGCCCAGCGCACTGCGGAGTCCACGCCGGCGAGCACCCCGCACTTTGGGTTGGCATCCGGGAGGGGCTCGGGCGGCCGGGCAGCGGCGGCCAAGCGAGCAGCGGCTGCGGCCGCCAGGACGGCCGGCTCGTCCACCGGGGGCAGGGGCGGCCGGGCGGGCGGGGCGGTATAGAGCGGGGTTGTGGGGGCCGTGGCCGGTGCCGGGCTGGTAGCGGCCACGGCCGTGGCGCTGGACCAGGCGGTCGTCGCTGCGGCCATAATCGATTTGGCCTCATACAGCGCCTCGCGCCCGGCGCGCAGTGTCCGGGTGATGCTCCCGTCCGCCTCCTCGGCCTCGCGCTTGGCTGCGGCCAGCGCCGCGCACGCCGCATACAGGTCGGCGCGCAGCACCTGCGCGCGTTCGGCCGCGGCGCGCGCCCGTTGCAGCGCCGCGTCGTCAGTCACGGCTTGTCTGCCTCTGCTGATCGGGCGTTCGCTTCGGCTGGGGCACTGGGATTGGCCGCGGGCGAGGGAGCGGCAGGCCCGTGCCGTCGCGCTTAGGGTGGCGCCGGTCCAGCCGCTCCACTCGGCTGCCCACGACCCGCTCGACGGTATGGACGAAATCGTCCACCACGTTCAGGCAGGCGTTGCCCGGCATGCGGAAGGCTTCGATCTCCATCTCGTAGCGCGCGACGGCGGTGACATCGGGGGCAGCAGTTACCGCCGCCTGGCGCACGGCGATCTCATGCTTAGCATCGGCGCTCTGGAAATACGCGATCAGGCCGTCGCGGGTGAGGGTGTCGCGCAGGGTGTAGCCCTGGGCCTGCATGGCGAGGAGGACGACGGTGGCTGGCACCTGTAGGCGGGCATCCTGGGTGAGGAAATCGAGTTCCAGGGCCACCTGCTCCACAGCGGCCTGACGGGCGGCCACGGCCTGGCGGGCGGCGGCGAAGGCGGCCAGGTCGCCCCCGGTCGCGCCCAGGCTGCTCACCACGGCCTCTTCGGCCTGCCCGGCCGCGCCCAGGGCGGCGGTGGTGGCGCGTAGCAGGTCGTCTACCTCGTGCAGGGCACCGGCGATGCCGGCAGCGGTGGCCTGGGTGGCCTGGGCGGTGGCGGCCAGACGCGCCTCGGCGGCGGCGAGGGCCTGGTTGGCGGCGGCGAGTTGCCGGTCGAGTGTGGTGATCTGCGCGGTGATCTGGGCGTGAGCGGCGCGCAGGGCCTTGTCCTCGGCGGCGATCCGGGCCAACTCGTCGCGCAGGGCGGCTTGCGCCTGCTCATGCTGGGCCCACAGTACCTTGAGCGCCCGGCGCTCGGTCTCCTGGCGCTCCCGCTCGCGGCGCGCTTCCTCCTCGCGCGCCCGGCGTTCCAGCTCGGCCCGCTCCCGCTCCAGACGGGCCTGCTCCTCGCGCGCCCGGCGCGCGGCCTCCTGGCGCTCCCGCTCGCGGCGCTCGGCTTCCGCGCGCGCCCGGCGCTCGGCCTCCCGGCGCTCGCGCTCCATCTGGGCGATAGTCTCGCGCAGGCGGCGGGCCTCGGCCTCGCGGGCGGCGCGGATCTGCGCCGCCGTGAGCACGGGCCGGTAGGTATTCCTCTCGTTCAGGCTCATGGGAGTCTCCTTCTAGGGCTGGGGGATAACAGGGGCGCGGTGGCGGCGCGGCGCGGCGTGGTGCCCCTGCCTCGCCACCGTCGCCACGTCATGGGCATAGAAGAACAAGGCGGCCTGCTGCTCGTGGGCCAGGTGCAGCACGTCCTGCTCGGCGGTATAGGCCGCCTGCTGGCTGCGGCCCGTCTCGGTGCCCGCTTCGCTGGCCAGGGTGTCTAGCTGTGCGTGCGTCACCGCGATCTGCTCGGCCACCTGGTGCGCCTCAGCCACGGCGGCGTCCCGCTCGGCTTGCATCTCGCCGTGCCGCTTCTGCTGCTTCCGCAGCTCCTTGCCCACGGCCTCCAGAGCGTCCCCAGCTTGCTGCATGTTTCTCTGGACGGCGGCCAGCCGATCCCGGTGCTGCCGGTCGGACTCAGCCGCTTCGCGCTCCACCTGCGCGCTTTGGGTGGTCAGCGCTTCGATACGCCCACGCAGCTTGGCCAGCAGTCCCTCCTGGTTGGCAAGCTCGGCGCGGCGGCGCGGCTCCTCCGCGGCGCGTTGCTCAGCGCGAGCCGCCGTGGCGGCTAACCGGCGTCGTAGGTCGGCAACCATGTCCTGCTCGGCCGGGATCGCGCCCCGGCAGTGCTCAAGGGTTGCTTGGGCGGTCTGCATCTCGCGCTCGGCGCGGGCCAGAGCTTCATGCGAACGGTCAGCCTGCGCTGCTAAGGCGGCTTGCTCGGCCGCCAGGCTCGCCTCGGCCGCCTGGGTGCGGCGCTGCAGCTCGCGCTCGGCATTGTCAAGCGTTCGCTTGGCGTCGGCACGCGCCTGCTGGGCGGCGGGCAGGGCCGCCTGGGCCTTGCGCTGCCGCTCCTTCAGCTCGACCAGCTGAAGCTCGTGTGCCCGCAGCTCTCTGTGCAGGCCCTCGGCCTCGTTTGTCACGGTCTGCACCTCCCCCGCCAGCCGTTCCACCTGTTCCCGCAGGGCGTTCAGCGCCTGGTCGCGCTGCCCGACCTCCCGGAGCGCGGCCTGCAGGTCATCCTGGATGGCGTGCAGGCGCACGGTGTAGGCGCTGGTGGCGAGCATGTGCTCGGTGACGATCTGGGCGGCGGCCCGGTTGTAGCCAGCGAGGTCCAGGCTGAGGTGGTGGTGCTCCACCAACTGGCCGTCGATCCGGCGGCGCACGCCCTCCATCTCTCCCTCCAGGCGGGTAATGGTGGCTTGTAGCTTGGTACACCGCCGCTGCAGGTTGTCTAGGGCGCGGCGGGCGCGCTCGAAGTCCAGCTCTTTGCGGAAGCCGGCGGCAATGAGGCCACGGGTGGCGTCCTCGCGGACAGCCCGGTCGCGGTCTTCGATGGCGAGAGCGATGAGGAGTTCGGCGGAGGCGGGGACGCTCCAGGTGGCGACGGATTCAATGATGCGGGCGAGCCGGGCGGGGCGATCGGGGGCGTGGGGGGAGGTGAAGGCGGCCCAGTGGGGCTCGATCAGGCGCCAGGTATCACGCTGGCGGGTGTCACGGGCAGCAGCAAGGGCGGGCTCGAAGAGGAGGCCGGCGGGGTCGTGCAGCGCCTGGTGGTAGAGGTCGAGGCGGTTGGGTGGGAGGATGCGCAGCAAGGTATCGCAAGCGGCGGTGCGCACCACGTCGGATCGGGCGGGGTCGGCACTCCAGCGGGCCAGTAGCGCCCGCGCCGCCCGGTCGCCCTCCAGATCCTCGCCGAAGATTACATCGGGGGCGAAGACGGTCTCGGCCACGCCGGCCGGCGGGCTGACTTGGGTGCGCCACTCGGGCGTGGTGGCCTCCAGCCCAGTAAGCAGGCGACTGAGGAGGGTGATGATGGCGAGCTGCACCGCCTCGCCGCAGACGGCGACGGTGGGGCGGTCGGCCCAGGCGCAGATTTCGGGCAGGCGGGCGCGCCCGCCGGGCAGGAAGCCCAGCACGTCCAGTCCGGCCACCAGGACGGCCACGGCAGCGGGCTCTTTGCGGGTGTAGTGATCGCGCAGCAGGCGGAGCAGGTCGTCTGGCGCGGCGGGGCCGGGGAGGAAGACCATGTGGACCAGCAGGTGGAAGCGCAGGGCGGGAGGCAGGTCGGGCACATCCTGCCAGTGGCCGTGCTGGCGGGCGGCGATCAGGGCAGGGGCCAGGACCAGGCGCCCCCCCAAGTCATGCGGCACTTGCTCCAGCCAGGCGCGCAGGTTGAGCAGAGCGCGCTGCACGGCGTGGGGGGCCTGGGCCTGGCTGGCCAGCAGGGCGCGATAGGCCAGCAGGTATCGACGGGTGAGCGCCTCCGGGCGCAGGCCCTGGTCCTCGGCCAGGTATTCGAGCAGGGTTTCTGCGGGCGTGCCGCCGTGGCGGTAGGCGCGCTCCTTGAGGCGGTCGGAGTACTGGCCGATGAGGGCGACGGTGGGGCCGGACGGCGTGTGGGTGCGCAGGGCGCGCACGGCGCTCAGGATGGCAGAGGCCAGCGTCCGCCGGGCATCGGCATCGCCCAGGCTGGCGAGGACGTTGAGCTTCTCGGCCAAATCCAGCAGGCGGATCACCAGATGCGGGAAGCGGGTCGGGGCGGCGGCCAGCCGGTTGCCGACGGCACCGATGACTTCGGCCAGGGTGCGGGCGGTGGCCGGGCTTTGCTCGTAGTGGATACCACGGAGCAGCCCGTCGAGCAGGGCCGCTTGGTCAGGCGGTGCGGCGGCCAGCTTGTCAAAGCGCTCCAGGCAAGCAGTGGCGGCGGCGGCGCGCACGCCGTCGTCGCCGTCGGAGAGAGCGGCTACCAGGCTGGCGCTCACCAGGTCGGCGGGCAGGGTGACGCCGGGGGCGCGCAGGCGGGCGATGGCGCGCAGCTTGTCGGCCGGTGCGGTGTCGGGCGCGCCGTGTAGCCGCTGTACTGCCACATACAGCGAATCGTCCAGATTGACAACGCCGGTTGTCATCGCTCAGATCCTCCCGATGCGGACTACGGCTTCAGCAGCACCGCTGCCACCACGAGCAGATTGGCGATCAGCACTCCGCCGAGCAGCCCAGCCAGCAGCCACTGCTGCTGCTGGGTGGGCAGCCGGTCCAGCACCGTGCGCAGGCGATGGGTGATGCCGTCGCTCTCCTTCGTCAGGGCCTCCACTGACTGGGCGAGGGCCGCATTCTGCGTGCCGAGAGCCTTGGCCGCATTCACCAACTGGTCGGTGATCTTCTCTTGCCGTTTGCTCAGGGCTTCCTGGTGGGCGGTCAGCTCGCGGAGCGTCGTGGTGACCGACTCCATCTCCTTGCGCACGTTGCCTGTGGCAGTTACCAGGTCTTGCAACTGTGTGGAGACGAGGCCCAGGTCGGTGTGGATTTGGGCCGTGGCCTTATCCAGCACGGCGAAGCGGGCCATGACGCGGCGTTCCAGATCATGCAGGTTCGCCTGGCCTCGGGTCTGCCACTCGCCGAGCAGATCGGTCATTTTGCCAGCCTGCTCCGCGAGCTGCGTGCCGGCGGTGGCCCACTGCTGCATCCGGGTGTCTGCGGTGCGCAGCACTTCGGCGCTGCTGGCGTGCTGGTCGGCGAGTTGGGCCCGGATCTGCTCCAGGGGGGTGACGGCCGCCTGCAGGTGGGCCACCCAATCTTGGAGCTGTTCCGGCTCGGCCAGGGTTATGAGCGCGGCGCTGAACTGGGTGTGGGCCTGTTCCAGCTTCTGGGTCACGCCCTTCAACTCTCCGGCGTTGGTGGTCAGCGGCTGGACGAGCGAGTCGATCCTAGTAGTCAGCGGCTGGACGAGCGAGTCGATCCTGGTAGCCCCCGCGGCCACCTGGGCGGCCAGCCCGCGTAGTTGGGTGGCTAGGGTGCGGAAACCAGCAAACAGGCCGGCCCCGCCGACCACGGCAACGAACAGTACCACCACAATGAGCCAGGCCGTATCGGACATCGCGTCAGCCTCCGGGGAGGGGATCGGGCGCGGCGGCGAGGTCGCGCAGTAGCGGGAGGTAGGCGGCTAGGGCACCGGGGGGCAGGGCGGTGCTCTGCCAGGCCCCGGCGGCGCCGGGGCCGCTGGCGGCGGCCCGTTCGCACAGTGCCACGGCGTAGAGCTGCAGCCGCCGGGCCAGGTCGGTCAGGCGGGCGCTGCGGGCCAGGCGGGGTGCCCGCCGGGGGAGGCTCTGGCGGGCGGCCTCGAACTGGGTGATGGCGGCGGCGAGCAGGTCAGGCGACAGCGGTAGCGTGGTGATCGCCCGCCAAGTGCGCAGCCAGCGGCCCCAGGCCCCGGCCGCCTCGTAGCGGGCCAGCGTGTCCAGCGCCTCGACCAGGGCGACTTCGGCATATCCGGCCACGCGGCGGAAGACCGCAGGGTCGTAGACGGCGAAGAAGTCGCGCAGGCGGAAGGCCTGGC
>DATGEF010000849.1:0-13655 GCA_035310405.1 Chloroflexia bacterium
CTACATATGCTGCGCACGGGCACCAATACCTGCACCCGCGAAATGGCGACCAAGATCCTCGGCAAGCTAGAGGGCACCGTCGAGCCGCCGGTCGGCCTGGCGGCCCTGCTGAACCCGGCGCAGTTCTACGACGAGGTGGCAGCGCTGGAGGATGGCGAAGCCGATTGCTGGGATTTCCATGTGCCCGGCTCGAATACCTTCGTCGCCAACGGCTTCGTCAACCATAATTGCGACGAGCGGTTCCTGTATGTGTTGCTGACGCTCTCGCAGGAGCAGAACATCAAGACGGGCCGCTTCAGCATGATCTACGCGGACGAGGTGCTGGTGTCGCACACCAACGAGAGCGAGTATGTCTCGTTCGCGGCCAACAAGAAGTCGGAGGCGCTGCAAGACCGCGTCATCCTGGTGCGGGTGCCGTATAACCTGCGGGTCAGCGACGAAGTGCGCATCTACGAGAAGCTGCTCAAGCAGAGCGCGCTGCAGAACGTGCATATCGCGCCGCACACGCTGCGTGTGGCCTCGACCTTTGCCGTGCTGTCGCGGCTGGAGGCGTCAAAGAAGGCCGGCATGAGCCTGATGAAGAAGCTGCGGCTCTACGACGGCGAAGATGTCGAAGATTTCAAGCTCAAGGACGTCAAGGAGCTGCAAGAGGAAGCGGTCCGCGAGGGCATGGACGGCATCTCGCCGCGCTACATCATCAACCGCCTGTCGGGGGCGCTGGTTCGCGAAGGGATCAGCTGCATCAACCCGATCGACGCCCTGCGCGCCCTGCGGGACGGGCTGGAGCAGCACACGAGTGTCACGCGCGAGCAGCGCGAGCACTACCTCAACCTGATCGCCGAAGCGCGCAAAGAGTACGACGAACTGGCGAAGAAGGAAGTGCAGCGCGCCTTCGTCTACTCCTACGAAGAGGCGGCGCGGACGCTGCTCAATAACTACCTGGACAACGTCGAAGCCTACTGCAACAAGCAAAAGCTGCGCGACCCGATCACGGAGGAGGAGATCGAGCCCGACGAGGGCCTGATGCGGGCCATCGAGGAGCAGATCGGCGTGTCGGAGAACGCGAAAAAGGCCTTCCGCGAGGAGATCCTGATCCGCATCAGCAGCCTGGCCCGCCGCGGCCAAAGCTTCGACTACACCAGCCACGAGCGGCTGAAGGAAGCGATCGAAAAGAAGCTGTTCGCCGACCTGCGCGACGTGGTCAAGATCACGACCTCGGCGCGCACGCCCGACCCGGAGCAACTGCGCAAGATCAACGACGTGGTCGAGCGCCTGGTCCACGACCATGGCTACTGCACCGCCTGTGCGAATGCGCTGCTGAGCTATGTGGGGTCGTTGCTGAACCGCTAAGGCGTGCGGCGTAATGCGTGATCCGCAGTCTACGGCGTGGAGGATCGGAGGCCACGATGTCGATCGGGCAACATGACTGGTCGCTGCACCGCAAGGGGCCGGCCGACCAACAGCGGCACCAGGAGAAAATCAAGGAAGCGGTGCGCAAGAACCTCGGGCAGATCGTCAGCGAGGAAAGCATCATCCTGTCCGATGGGCAGAAGACGATCAAGGTGCCGATCCGCTCGCTCGACGAATACCGCTTCCGGTTCGATTACTCCAGCGGCCCGCACACGGGCGCGGGCGACGGCGATTCTAAAGTCGGCGACGTGATCGGGCATGCCGGGGGGCGGCGCGGCCAGGCGGCCGGGCAGGGGCCGGGCGAACCCGGCGATGGGCCGGGCCTGGACTACTACGAGGCCGAGATCAGCATCGACGAGCTAGCCGCCATGATCTTTGAGGACCTCGGGCTGCCAAACCTGGTCGAGAAGCGCCAGCAGGAGCTGGAAACCGAGACCGTGCAGTTTGTCGACATCCGCCGGCAGGGTATCTTACCCAACCTCGACAAGCGGCGGACCATCCTGGAGAACATCAAGCGCAACGCGGCCAAGGGCGACCCCCGCTTCCATGATGTGCGCACCGACGACCTGCGCTTCAAGACCTGGGACCAACGGGTGGAGTACCAGTCGAATGCCGTGGTCCTGGCGCTTATGGATGTCTCGGGGAGCATGGGCGAGTTCGAGAAATATATCGCCCGCTCTTTTTACTTCTGGATGGTCCGCTTCCTGCGCACCAAGTACCAGCATGTGCGCATCGTCTTCATCAGCCACCATACCGAGGCGAAGGAGGTCAGCGAGGAGGAGTTCTTCCACCGCGGCGAGAGCGGCGGCACGCAGGTCTCCTCGGCCTATGAGCTCGCCCTGCGTATTATCCAGGAGCGCTTCCCCCCCAGCGAGTGGAATATCTACCCCTTCCACTTCTCGGACGGCGACAACCTGCCCTGGGACAATGACCTGTGTGTGAACTTGGTCGGCAAGCTGATGGCGGTCTGCAACCTGTTCGGCTACGGCGAGATCCGCGAGGGCTACCGCGGCTCGACCAGCACCCTGATGTCCGCCTTCAGCAAAATCCGCGACCCGAAGTTCGTCGCGGTGACGATCAGCGATAAAAAAGAAGTCTACCCGGCGCTGAAAAAGTTCTTCAGCGAGCGCCCGGCCGGCGCGCCGGCACCGTAAGGGGGGCGCCGATGGACACTCGCGCGATCGCGGCCCTCGAAGCGGCGATGGGCCAGATCTGGGAGATCGCCCGCAAATTCAACCTCGATCCGTTCCCGACCCACTTCGAGCTCGTGCCGGCGGCGATCATGTACGAGTTCGGCGCCTATGGGCTGCCCGGGCGCTTCGCCCACTGGTCCTTCGGCAAGGGCTATTACCGGATGAAGACGCAGTATGATTATGGCTTGAGCAAGATTTACGAGATGGTGATCAACGCCAACCCCGCGTTTGCTTTCCTGATGGAGAGCAACAGCGTCTTGCAGAACAAGCTGGTGATCGCCCATGTGCTCGGCCATACGGACTTCTTCAAGCACAACGCCTATTTTACGCAGACCAATCGCGCCATGGTCGAGTCGGTCAGCCTGAACGCCGAGCGCATCCGCAAATACGAGTTCGAGCACGGCACGCGGGCCGTGGAGCAGTTCCTAGACGCGGCCATCTCGATCCAGGAGCATATCGACCCCCATATCCGGTTCCGCCGGGCGGCCCCGGAGCAGAGCGGCCGGCCCCAGCCGCCGCGGACGGCGGCAAGCAGCGGCTATGAGGATCTCTGGGAGCTCGGCGCCGACGCGGCCACCGACCGGGCAGAGCACCGGGCCGCCGCGGAGCGCATCGCCAGCAGCCCGGCCCGGATCCCGCCGGAGCCGGAAAAAGACGTGGTCCGCTTCCTGATCGAGCACGCCCCCGACCTGGCCGAGTGGCAGCGCGATATCCTGGCGATCATCCGCCAGGAAATGCTCTATTTTGTGCCGCAGATGCAGACCAAAATCATGAACGAGGGCTGGGCCTGCGCGACCGGCGATGCGCTGCTGCTGACCGAAAACGGCTTTCTGCGCTTCGAGCACGTGCATGAATCGGGCGCGCCGATCCGGGTCGCCGCCGGGGGTGGGGGCGAGCTGCAGCCCATTACCGGCCACCACCGCGAACCCCAGGTGCCCACGATCCGTCTGCGCACCCGCCGGGGCCTGACGATTGAAGGAGCACACCAGCACCGCCTGCGCCTGGCCGACGGCACCTGGGCGGCCCTCGCCGATCTCAAGGTTGGCGACCATGTGGCCCTCGACAGCGGCGCGAATATCTGGCCGGCCGCGGAACACGCCATCGACGCCGAGGTGGCCTGGCTCCTGGGCTACTGCGCCGGCGGAAGCCGCTCCACCGAGTCGGGCATCTGCCTCACCGGCGGGGACGAAGAACTGGGCGAAAAGCTGGGGCTGGCGATCCAGACGACTTTCGGCGTGCCAGCCCCCCGATCCGGGGATGCCCCGGAGCACGGCGGGCGCTGGCAGATCGCGATCCCGTCCTGCGCGCTCCAGCGTGTGCTCGACTCGCGGGGCATCGATTTCGACGCCAGCGCGCCGGCCCGGCAGATCCCCCAGGCGATCCTGCGGGCGCCCAAGCCGACCATGTCGGCTTTCCTGCGGGGCTACTTTGACGCCGGCGGCTATACCAGGCAGGCCGAGAGCATCCGCCTGTCGTCGTCCAGCGCCGCCCTGATACCCACGGTACAGATCATCTTGCTGAATTACGGAATCCTATCGTGGCAGTGCCCCCAACCGGATGGCGGTAGCCAGCTGGCGCTCACCGGGAGTTCGGCCGCGCGATACCTGGACGAGATTGGCGTCACCCGCGCCGGCCCGCAAGACGCCCTGCGCGCTCACGGGGAGGAGGGCCTCGGGGGCCAGGAGGAAGATCCCAGCGATATCGTGGTCGCCATCGCGGCAGGCTGCGCCGATGTCTTCGACATCACCGTGGCGACCCGGCACAGCTACGTGGCGAACGGCTTCGTCAATCACAACTCCTTCTGGCATGCGCGCATCCTGCGGGAGCTGGACCTGACAGACCAGGAGGTGATGGAGTTCGCCAACCTGAACGCGGGGGTGGTCTCTCCGCACCGGCGCAGCATCAACCCCTATCACCTGGGACTGAAAATGTTCGAGGATATCGAGCGCCGCTGGGACGCGCCGACCGAGGCCGAGCGGGCGCGTGGGCGCCAGCCGGGCCAGGGCCGCGCCCAGATCTTCGAGGTGCGCGAGTTGGAGAGCGACATCTCCTTCCTGCGCAACTACCTGACGCGCGAGCTGATCGCTGAGCTCGACCTCTACCTCTACGAGCGGCAGGGCAACGACTGGGTCATCGTGGAGAAGGACTGGGAGAAGGTGCGCGACGGGTTGGTGAACGAGATGACAAACTTCGGCAACCCGACGATCCTGGTCGAGGATGCCGACTATCACCGCGCGCGGGAGCTGTACCTGATCCACCAGCACGAGGGCCGCGACCTCGACACGGTCTATGCCGAAAAGACGCTGCAATATCTCTACCAGATCTGGGGGCGCCCGACCCACCTGGAGACGGTCCTGGATGGCGACCGTGTGCTGCTGTCCTACGACGGCGCCAAGAACAGCCGGACGGATCTGTAGCGGAAAGGAGCCCTGCACCGATGACTATCACTAGTGCCCCGCATCCCGTCTCCACCAGCCGGCGCCTGTTCACGGTGGCGGAATACTATCGGATGGCCGAGGTGGGAATCCTACGAGACAACGACCGGACCGAGCTTATCAGAGGGGAAATCACTAAAATGACCCCGATTGGCATCCGCCATGCGGCGTGTGTTGACGAATTGACGGCCCAATTGACGGGCCAGCTCCAACAGCCGGCGCGGGTGCGTATCCAGGGCCCGCTCCACCTCAGTGACTACTCCGAGCCGCAACCCGATGTGTTGGTCCTGCGCCCGCGGGCGGATCGGTACACGACGGCGCATCCGACTCCGGCCGATGTGCTGCTCTTGATCGAAGTATCCGATACGACGTACGACTTTGATCGTAGTGTAAAGCTGCCCCTCTATGCGCAAGCAGGAATCCCGGAAGTCTGGCTCATCCACCTGGCACAGGACCGGACACAGGACACAATTGAAGTCTATACGCAGCCGGTCGACGGGCTATATCAGGAGATGCGGATCGCCCGGGATAAGGAGCAGATTACGGCACAGGCGGTGCCGGGGCTCCGGCTGGCGGTCGATAGCGTTTTGGTGTAACTTTCGCGCCAGGGCCGGAAATCCGTCTCCAGACTCATCCCCAACCGGGCGGGAGGATATGCTATAATGAAGTGATGCAGTGTCCAGCTTGCAACTTCATTAATCTCCCCAACATGCGCTTCTGCGGGCAGTGTGGTACCCGGCTGCCCGTGCCGCTCGAATGCCCGGTCTGCCATTTCCTCAACGCGGTCAATATGCGCTTCTGCGGCCAATGCGGGAGCGCGCTCTATGTGGAGGTGGCCGCGCCCCCGGTGCCGCCGGCCCGCCTGGAGGCGGCGCCGGGCGAGCTGGGTGCCTATACTAACGGCTGGGCCAGCCCGGACCCGGTGGCGCTCGTCACGCTGGTGCCGACCATCGACGAGCGCAAGATCGTCACGATCCTCTTCGGCGACCTGTCGGGGTTTACGGCGCTGGCCGAAAAGCTGGACCCCGAAGAGGTCAAGCAGGTGGTCGACGTGACCTTCCGCCGCCTGGCGATCGAAGTCGAGCGCTATGAGGGCCACGTCGACAAGTACCTGGGCGACAATATCATGGTCCTGTTTGGGGCGCCGCGGGCGCACGAGGATGACCCGGAGCGCGCGGTGCGCTGTGCGATCGAGATGCAGCACGCGATCCAGGACTTGAGCGCCGAATTGGAGCGCACGCGCGGCTACGGGCTGCAGCTGCACATCGGAATCAATACGGGCGAGGTGCTGGCCGGGCGCATGGGGGCCAGCCGGGAGCATGATTACACGGTCATGGGCGATGCGGTGAACCTGGCGGCGCGGCTGCAGCACGCCGCCGGCCCGGGCGAGATCGCGGTCGGCGAGGCGACCTACCGGGCCAGCAGCGAGGTGATCGACTATCGATCGCGGGGCACCGTGGAGGTGCGGGGCAAAGAGCAGCCGGTGCCGGTCTGGGAAGTGGTCAGCGTGCGCACGCGCCGCGGCCAGGTGCGCGGGCTGCCCGGCATGGAAGCGCGCATGGTGGGGCGCGACTCCGAGTTCGCCCAACTGAAAAACCTCTACCACCGGGTGGCTCAGGACCGCATCCTACACCACGTGCTGGTGCTGGGGCCGGCAGGGATCGGCAAGTCGCGGCTGTTGTGGGAGTCGGAGAAATACCTGAGTGGCCTGCCGCAGGAGCCCGCCTTCCGCAAAGGGCGGGCCCAGCCCTACGGCCCGGGCGCCGGCTCGCGCGCCCTGGGGGAGATCATCAAGGCGCAGTGCGGCATCCTGGACGACGATCCGCGCCCGGTGGCCGCGCAGAAGCTGCGGGAGGGCGTGCTGGCGGTCGTCGGGGCCGGCGAGGGCGTGGCGGCGGAGAACGAGCCCGTAGACCCGATCGGCCGGCTGGTCCGGCAGGCGGTCGGCGACGCCTCGCAAGCGGAGGCGGTGGCCTACTGGCTGGGGACCATGCTGGGCCTGGAGACGATCGAGGTGGACCCGGACACGGTGCGCACCGAGGTGTTCTGGTCGCTGCGCTGCTTTTTTGCCAGCCAGGCGGCGACCACGCCCCTGGTGCTGGCGCTCGAAGATATCCACTGGGCGAACAGCAGCATGCTCGAATTCATCGAGTACCTGCGCGAGACGCTGCCGGAGCACCCGATCTTGATTATCACGTTGGCCCGCCCGGATCTGCTGGAGAATCCGACGGGCCAGGCCTGGGTCAGCCGGGGGCGGGCCGGGCGCGCCTTCAGCCAGGTGGCGATCCGGCCGTTGACGGAAAAGCACAGCCGGCTGCTGGTGCGGGAGCTGCTCACCACCTCGGACTTGCCCGCCGCCTTCCTGGACCTGATGCTGAGCAAAGCGGAGGGCAACCCCTTCTTCCTCGAAGAGATCATCCGCATGCTCATCGACTCGCGGGTGCTGGTGCAGCGGGACGGGCGCTGGCAACTGGTCGCCGCGGTGGAGAACGTGCGCATCCCCGACACGGTGCAGGCCCTGGTCGGCGCGCGGGTCGACGACATGCCGGAAGGGGAAAAGCGGCTGCTGCAAGGCGCCTCGGTGGTCGGGCGCATCTTCTGGGCGGGGGCGCTGAGCGAGATGTTCCCCCAGATCCCGGCCACGCAGCTGAACGAGTCGCTGCGCTACCTGGAGCGGCGCGAGTTCATTGTGGAGCGGGGCGCGCCCGTGTTCGCCGGGGAGCGGGAATACAGCTTCCGCAACGTGCTGACGCGCGACGTGGCCTATAACAGCGTGCCGAAAGCCATGCGCGGCGAGGAGCACGCCCGCGTCGCCGCCTGGATCGAGTCGAAGGCGGGCGACCGCGTGATGGAGTTCGCCGACCAGCTATCCTACCACTATGAGTATGCTCTGCGCCTCGGTCTGGATATGCTGACCCTGGGGGAGGCGGCGCTGGCCCTGCTCCTCGACAAGGCGGTCCAATATCTGCAACTGGCCGGCGAGACAGCCCTGGCCCGCCAGGCGCTGATGGAGGCCAACAACTTCTTCTCGCGCATCATCGACCTGCTGGCGGCCTGCGGGCGGGCGCCGGACGATCCCGCGCCCGGAGCGGCGGCCGCGGTGCATCCCCAATTCCTGAACGTGCTGTGCGGCCACGCCGAAGTGCAAGAACAGCTGGGCAACTACGACCTGGCGTTGAGCGAATTGGACCAGGTGATCGCCTATGCCCGGGCCGACCGCGACCGGGTGCTCCTGGCGCGCGCGCTGCTGGAGCGGGCCACAGTCCACCAGGAAAAGGGCGAGCTGAGCGCCCTGGAGGAGGACGCGCAGGAGGCGCTCGGGCTCTATCGCACCCTGGACGATCGCCGCGGGAAAGCCACGGCGCGCCTGCTGCTGGGCGGGCTCTGGAACGCGCGCGACAACCAGGAAGAAGCCGAGAAAGTCCTGATCCGCGCCCTGGAGTTATTCCGCCAGGCGCAAGACCGATCCGGCGAGGCCCGGACGATGAACACGCTGGCCGGCGTGCGCCATAACCGGGACGACCTGGCCGGCGCCCGGCGCTACATCCACACGGCGCTGGAGGCCTTCCGCAAGCTGGGCAACCGGCGCGAGGTCGCCTATTGCCTGCGCCGGCTGGCCATCGTCACCGGCTATGCCGCCGACCTGCGCGAGCACCAGCGCGCCGCGCAGGAGGGCCTGGTGCTCTTCCGCGAGATCGGCGACCGGCGCGGCGAGGCCCTGATCCGCCTGCCGATCGCCTTCACCGCCGCCGACCGCCGCCGGGCCGACCTGGCCGAAGAACATGCCCGCGCCGCGCTGACCCTCTTCCGGCGCATGGGCGACCGGCGCAGCGAAGCCTGGGCCTTGCGCGCGATCGCGCAGGCGCTGGCCCCGGTCGGGCGGGCGGCCGAGGCCGGGATCCTCTACAGCCAGGCGCTGGACAATGCCCTCTCGATCGGCGCGGCCGGCATCCTGCCCGAGATCTACCGCGGCCAGGCGGAGGTGCTGCTGGCCCTCGGCCAGGACGAAGCCGCGCTCGACATGGCCGTCAGCGGGGTGGCCAGCGTGGCCCCCGACGATGGCTATTCCCAGGTGACGACCTACCGGGCGCTCGGCCTGGCGCACCTGTGCCGCGGCGACTACGCCACGGCCCAGGTCGCCCTGGAGCATAGTATCGCCGCCGCCGCCGCCGAGCTGTATCCGCTGGAGATCGCCCGCAGCTGGTGGGCCCTCGCCCGACTGCGCGAGCGCACCGGCTGCGAGGCGGAGGCGGCGGCGGCCCAGGCCCGGGCGCTGGCTCTGGTCGACAGCCTCGTCTGGTCCGATGGGCCCCCCACCCCGGCGGTCGATCTGTTGACGGTCGCCATGTATGATGGACGGCGGGTGCCCTGACGAGTGCGGAGTGTGCCTACGCGGGCACCGGCTGGCTCTGCGAGGCTTGCGCAGAGTCGCAGGCCTGTGGGGAAGAGATGCTCCTGCCGGTCGTGAACTCGCCCCGCGTCGGCATGTGCGGCTATACCGGCTAGTAGGCCCCCCCGCGATCGCGCCGGGGGCGGCGACCCAGCAGCCTGCAGCCTGCTCCTGAGGTCGCCAAGCGGATGAGGATGCGGTATAATGCAGCATCGTGTCACGATCCTCCTTCGTCGGGCCGGGGGCCGATCCAGGCTCCGCTCCGATGCGCTGTATCCCCGCACCGCCCATATTCGTAGATCACCGCAAAGGAGGAGTGTATGAGAAAACCGCCCCTGGCCGGGTTGCTGCTAGGCAGCCTGGCGCTCTTGACCGCCTGTCTCGGCTCCGCCCCGCCGACCGCCCCGCTGCCAGCCAACGCGCCGACCGCTATCCCCCCGGCGGCAGCCACCGCCGGGGGTGATGCGTTTTCGATCATCGCCGGCTCGGAGCAAAAGTCGATCCTGGATACCGTGGTCGTGCCCTGGTGCCAGAAGCAGGGCTACACCTGTACTTACACACTCAAGGGCTCGGTGGACCAGGCGCTGCTGCTCCAATCGGGCGCCGTGCCTTACGACGCTATGTGGTTCGCCAGCACCGTTTTCTGGCAGCTCGGCGACACCCAGAGCCGCCTGAAATATGTCAAACCGATGTTCAGCTCGCCCGTGGTGTTCGCCGGCTGGAAGTCGGTGATGCAGCGGCTGGGCTTCGTCGGCCGCGAGGTCAAGGTGGCCGATATTCTCCAGGCCGCCGAGTCGGGCCAGACCCATATCTGGATGACCAATCCCTCGCAGTCCAACTCCGGGGCCACCGCGTACCTGGCCTTCCTGAACCGGTTCGCCGGTAACGGCCCCGGCCAGGCGCTGACTCTCGACCAGCTGAACAGCTCCCCGGTGCAGGACCAGATCACCCGCCTGATGGGGACCGTCGAGCGCACCTCGCCCAGCAGCGGCGACCTGATGCGCAGTTGCGTGGCCCAGCCCGACCGCTGCCAGGCCCTGTTCACCTACGAGGCCCTGGTGATCGAAACCAACCAGCAGCAGGCCCAGGCCGGCAAAGAGCCGCTCTACGCGGTCTACCCCAGCGACGGCACCTCTATCGCCGACTCGCCCCTCGGCTTCGTCCCGCACGACAACGCCCAGAAAGAGCAGATTTTCCAGCAACTCCAGGCCTACTTGCTCTCCGACACCGGCGTGCAGCAGATCCGCGCGCTGGGCCGCCGGGCCGGCACCATCGGCCTGACCATACCCAATGCCGACAAGGCCGTGTTCAACCCCGATTGGGGCATCGACGCCACCCGCGTGATCCAGCCGATCACCTATCCCGACGCCAACGTGATCCGCACGGCCCTCACGCTCTACCAGACCTCCTTCCGCCGGCCCGTCCATGCCATTTACTGCCTCGACGGCTCGGGCTCGATGGGCGATAACGACGGCTGGAACGAGCTGGTCCAGGGCAGCGAGATCATCTTCGACCAGACCAAGGCGGCCCCTTATTACCTTCAGGGCCACCCCGGGGACCTCACCAGCGTGTTGATCTTCAACAGCGATGTGGCCGCCGGTCCCTGGACGGTCACGGGCAACAATGCCGGCCAGATGCGTACACTGTACGAAAATATCAAGAACCATGCGCCCGACGACGGCACCAACCTGTATACCTGCCTCAACCGGGCGCTGGACCTGTTCGCGCAGAGCAAGGGCGAGACCCGCAAGCGCCTGATCATCGTGATGACCGACGGGCAGAGCGACACCGACGGCAGCGACACGTTCAAGCAGCGCCTGGCCGCCGCCGGCAATATCCCGGTGATCTCTATCGCCTTCGGGTCCGACGCCGATAAAAGCCAGTTGCAAGACCTGGCCGATGTCAGCGGCGGCATCGTGGTAGGCCAGACCGACCTGGTCGCGGCGCTCCGCGAAGCGACCGGCTATAAATAGAGGAGGGTGTCGAGGATGAAAGCTCCTGGTCGCCGCTTCCCGCCCCAGGTGGCCTGGCCGCTGGCGCTGGGCTGCGCCTTCGCCGTGCTGGCCGTCTGCATCGGCGTGCTGGCCTTGCCCTTCTGGCTCGGCGGCCTGGTGGCCGTCCTGGTGTTCGTGGCCCTCTACCTGATCCTGGACCCGCGCAGCGCGCAGGAGGTGGCCGGCGACGCCTATACCGCCGACGCCAGCGCCCGCGTGCGCCGCGCCCTGGACGAGTTACAGACTGTCAAGCAGCTGACTCAGCGGGTGACGGCCAGCGCGGTGGCCACCCAGGTGCAAACCGTCGGCCAGATGGCGTACGCGCTGCTCAACGAAGTGCAGGCCAAGCGCCCCAACGAGCTGCTGTCGGCGGCGACGGCGGTGGAGTACCGGCTGGGCAAGCTACGCGAAGCCCTCGCCGTCTACGCCGACCTCCTGAGCGACCCCCGCGCGCCCCAGCAAGCGCGCACGACCGAGCTCACACAACGGCTGACCACCCGCACACTCCCGGCCCTGGAACAGTGGTTGAGCAACAACCTCGACCGGCTGCACGCGGGCGACATCCTGCAACTCGAAGTCAACCTGAGCCAACTGGAAGCCTCACAATACGAGGCGTTGAAATAGGAGAATCTCGTGCTGGCAAATCGCAATGTCCGCCTGGGCCTGGGCGTAGGGGTGCTGCTGCTGGCGATCGGCATCATCGGCGTGGCCCAGGTGTTGCCCAAACCCGCGCCGCCCGCGACGCCCACGCCGCCCCCCACGGTCACGACCGTGACCTGCATCGGCGGCTCAGAGAAACAACCGCTGCTCGACGATCCTGAGATCGCCGCCCTGCTGCGCAGCCGTTACGCCCTGAATGTGCAATTCAGCGCGCGGGGCTCGCTCGACCTGGTGCAGATCCCGACCGCCGAGTTGAAGCAAAAAGGGATCAACTGCCTCTGGCCGTCCAACGCCAGCGCCCAACTGATCTTCGAGAAGGTCCACAGTTTGGCCGATTTCCCCGGCTATCGGGCCGAAAACGTGCTCAACAGCCCCCTGGTGATCTACTCCTGGAAAGATCCGACGGAGGCGCTGCTGAAGCAGGGCATCGTCGAACAGCGCCAGGGCCAGTACTACATTAGCAAGTTGCGCGACCTGCTCACGCTGGTGAAGCAGGGCGGCACCTGGCAGTCGATCGGGTCGGCGGCCCTGCAAGGCCCCGTGCGGATCAAAAGCACCAACCCGACCGAGAGCAACAGCGGCAATATCCTCTATTTGCTGATGCTGAATACCCTGGCCTCCAGCAGCGGCGTGGACGTGGCGACGCTGGCGAGCGCGCAGCCGGTGTTACCCCAATTGAAGCAGATTTATGACGCGCAGGGGCTGCAATCGCGCAGCTCCGGCTTCGGCTTCGAGGCGTATCTGACGCAGGGGGTGGGCGCCTTCCCGCTCTACGCCGGCTACGAGTCGCAGATCCTGGAGGCCAGCGTCCAGAATCCGCAAGGCATTAAGGCGGGCGGCGCAGATATTCGCATCCTTTACCCCGATCCGACCGCCTGGAGCTCGCACCCCATCCTGGCGCTCGACGCCGGCGCGCAAAAGCTGATCACGGCGATGAAGGATGCCGACGTGCAGCAGCTGGCCTGGCGCAAGCACGGCTTCCGCTCGGCGGTGTTCGGCACCGCCAACGCCCCGGCCGACTTCCCGCTGATCGCCGTGCCCGGCCAGATCACCCATGTGGTGGACTTGCCCGGCGCCGACGTGATCCTGAAGATGAACGAGTGCCTGACGAACGGCAATTGCTCATGAACTCGCGACTAGCTCTGAAGGAGGACCCCTATGGATACCGCACGGCTTGATACCGCGGTCAATACCCAGGTGCAGCAGGCAGGCGGGGCGATCATCCCGGCCCAGCCCCCGGCCGCCACCAGCACAGCGCTCAGCGTCTACCAGAAGACGCCCGCCCTGTTCATCGCCCACGAGCACCTCCAACCGCCGGAGGTGGCGGCCGCCCAGCAGATGGCCGCCCACCTCGACGTGTCGAACACCGCGGCGCTGATCGCCGTCGGCAACGCGGAACTCGCCCTGCTGGGCGACGTGTCGGACCAGATGATCAAAGGCCAGCGCAAGGGCGATATCCCCGAAGTCGGCCAGAAGATGGCCGAGGTGGTGCGGGCGATGAAGACGCTGCGCCAGCACAATTTCCAGCCCGACGCCCAGATCCGCGAGCAGATGGAGAAGGGGGTCAACTTCA
>DATGEF010000850.1:0-8229 GCA_035310405.1 Chloroflexia bacterium
GGCCTGTTGTGGCTGCGCTTCGGCCTGCGCCTCAGCGATCTCGGCCCGTTCCATGCCATCCGCGCCGACGCGCTGGCGCGCCTGGCGCTGCAGGAAATGACCTATGGCTGGACAGTGGAGATGATCGTCAAAGCCGCCCGGCGGCGCTACCGGATCGTGGAAGTCCCGGTCCATTACCGCAAGCGCCGGAGCGGGGAGTCGAAGGTCAGCGGCAACCTGCGTGCGAGCATCCGCGCCGGCTGGCGCATCCTGTATGTGACCGGCCGGTATGCCTGGTAGCCGGGGAGGCGCCGCGAAGATCATCCAGGCGCTGCTCCTGCACTCCAGGACGTCACCTACCGCCCGGTGCAGCCGCTTGCGATCCCCTTTCAGTTAGAGGGAGTCACTCCACTCGCCGCTGGGCCATGCCGCCGGCGGGCCGGCCTCGGCGACAACCGCCGCCGTGGCGTCACCCGGCCCGTCCAGCACGTTCATCAGCAGCCGTGCCAGCAGCGGCGAGGGCCGCCGGTGGCCGCCCTCCAGTTTCCGGATCGTGATGACAGCACAAGGCACCCGCCGCGCCAGCCCCGCTTGCGTCAGCCCCTGGCGCTGGCGGTGCTGTTTCAGCCGGGCGCCCCACGTCCCCGCCCGCCCCAAGGCGGGGACCGCCCGCCGGCGGGGTGCCCGGCCGCCCGCGCGCGGCCCACGGGGCGGCCGCGGGGCCAGGACCACGCCCGCTTCGCGCAGGACGGCCAGGATCGGCGCCCCGACGCCGGCCTGTTCCCACGCCCGCCAGCGCCGCCGGCAAGCCCTGCCGCTGCCCGCCCCCAGTGCCGGCGGCAGATCGGCCCAGGCCAGCCCCCGAGTGAGTATGTACAGAATCCCCCGCAGGACGTCCTGGTTGCGTAAGCAAGGATTCCCGCCCTGCGGGGGGCGGGGTTCCGCCGGCAGCAGGGGCGCGACGGCCGCCCAAAGCGCCGGGCTGAGTAGGTCATCATCCATGGAGGCTATTGTGGATCACGGGTTATGTCAAAACTATGTCAAAGCCACCCGCAGGACATCGTAGTTGCGCAGGCCAGGATTCCCGCCCTGCGGGGGGCGGGGTTCCGCCGGCAGCAGGGGCGCGACGGCCGCCCAAAGCGCCGGGCTCAGTAGGTCATCGTCCATGGAGGCTATTGTGGATCAGCGACACTAACGAACCACTAACGAAGCCGCCATCCGATCCCGTGCGGCGGCGGCCGCTCCCTCGCGTGGGCGGGCCGCCGGCCGCCCACACGGGGCCCGATGCGGCGGGGATAGCAACTTTTGGGTGCGGAACTGTATCGCTTATTTCGGACCACAACTCTTGCTTTCGGCGAAGTGGGGTGCTTTAATAGAGGGGTACGCTGCTCTCGGAGCCGCCCGGCGGCTCCTTCCCTCCCTGGCGTATTGCTCCACCCCGTTGCTGGCCGCGGGCCAGCCGATAGCCCATGGCCGGCGCGGGACATCGCGTCGTCCGGTCGCGGCCGCCCCGCCGGTCCCCGGGCGCGTGCTCCTACGCCCGCCCATCGAAAGCCGTAAGCCTACGCACCGTGCCAGAGTAAGTCGGTGATACGGGCCCGTTGGGACGCCGTCAACCGGGGCGCCGAGAGCCACTGACGGCGCCTTCCGTACCGCCCAAAGCGGTGCCGAGACGAAGCCACAGCCCGGTGGGCTAGAAGACGGAGGTATCTATTGGCTATATCTTAAGCAAATAGAAACCCTGATCAACCTGATCAACAACTGTGTCTACCTTTAGACGATTATCAGGTGGTAGAGAGGTAAGTACTATGCGCTCGTGGAAAACTCTAGTCCCATCTCTGCTCGGGGTGGGCTTGCTCCTGGCAACAGCCGTGGCTCCCTACAAAGCCTTGGCGGTGTTGAACCAATGGACTGTCGTCCCCAGCCCCAATGTTCCGAATCGCGATAATATCCTCAACGGCGTTTCGGCCGCTGATAACACACATGTGTGGGCGGCTGGCTACACCGATGCCGGCAGCGCCAGCACGGCGCAAACACTGATTCAGTTCTGGAACGGGTCCGCGTGGACGATCCAAACCTCGCCCAACGTCGCGGGGAGTGGGAACGAACTGCAAGGCGTCGCCGCGGTTTCCAGTACCGAAGCCTGGGCCGTAGGCGGGGTGTTGGGGGGTCCCTGGCAGACGCTGGTCGAACATACGACCAATGGTGGGACGACCTGGACCATCGAGTCCAGCCCGAGTAACGCAGCGCAAGGTTGGGGGGCTAGCTATTTGAATGCGGTAGCCGTGGCCTCCTCCAGCTATGTTTGGGCCGCCGGCTACTACAACACAATTGGAAACCAAACGGCTGCGTTGTTGGAGGTCTGGCGGCCTGGCGTTGGGTGGGTCGTCCCGGCCCAACCAAATATCGCCGGGGGCATCTATTATGGTATCTACGCGCTCGATACCAACCATATCTGGGCCGTCGGCGCCCAAGATGTGAATAACACTACCCTGCCGCTGGTTGTTTTCTGGGATGGCATCCGCTGGACACCAGTATCAGCGCCGGCCCGCGGAACTATCAATATCCTCAACGCGGTGGCCGGCACCAATGCCAACGATGTCTGGGCGGTGGGGACAGCAGACAACAATACCTGGACCATCCACTGGAATGGCACTACCTGGAGTGACAGCTACACCAGCATCGGCAGCAATACCTACTATGGCGTCGGCGCGGTGGACATGAACTTCTACGCGGCGGTTGGCTACCTCGGCCTTGTTCCTCCCCAGTATGGTCAGACCGCGAATTGGAATGGTACGGCCTGGGTCCAGTCCGCCAATAGCCTGGGCGCCAACACCACACTCGACGGGGTCACCGTGGTTCCCGGCACCAATCGTGTGTCGGGCGGTAATCTCTGGGCCGCCGGTTGGGGGTTCGACACCAGCCAAGGCCACTTCCAAACGCTAATTGTGAACTACAACATCCCGGCGAATGCCAGGCCGGCTCCGGGGCCGTAGTCGATTCCTGCAACGCAACCCGCTGGTGGCGAGCGGAATCGCTCGCCACCACCGTTCTTTTTTACCAGGTTGGCCAACTCGGGTGGGCGTCAAGGGGCCTACCACGCGTGGTAGGCCCCTTGACGGCATCGGGAGTGTGCGTTATCCTGAGTGCTGGGCGAACGGCACAAAGTAGGGTCGCCCGGACTGTTAGAAGCCGCGGGGGAGGGAACCTTCGATGCGTACTGGTCTGCTCATCCTGGGGCTCGTCGGCGGCCTGGGCCTGTTCCTCGCCGGGCAGGTCTTCGCCAGCCCGACCTCCTCCGCGTCCGAAAAGAGAGGCCCCAGTGGCCCGCTCGGCCGCCCGGCCGGCCCCACGCCCACCCCGCCGGTGTGCGGCCTAGCCTGGCAACTCGTGCCGGGCGCGGGCCTCCCCGCTTATGGCAACAACTATATCTTCGACCTGGCCGCCCGCAGCGCGACCGACATCTGGGCGGTTGGCTCCTATACCGACAACCGCACCAACATCACCAGCCCCCTGACCGAGCACTGGGACGGCACGAGCTGGCAGTTCCTCTCGACCGGCATCACCAACGCCCTGGTGAGCGGTATCACCACGGTGGCTCCCGACGACGTCTGGGCTGTCGGCTATTCCTTCACGGCCGGCGATCCCAGCCTGTTCCTACACTGGGACGGCAGCCACTGGCAGGCCGTGCCGAGCCCCCCGTCCAGCGGCGGGCATGTGCGGGCCGTCCAGGCCGTCACCGCCACCGATATCTGGGCCGTCGGCTATCGCTGCTGCGACGTTAACAGCGCACGCACGCTGATCGAACACTGGGACGGCCAGGCGTGGAGCGTCGTGCCGAGTCCGAATGTCGGGAATGGCGGCAACGAGTTGTGGGATCTCAGCGTCGTGGACGGCCAGCAGATTTGGGCGGTGGGCTACTATAGCACGGAGGATTGGACGCAAACGGCGCCGCTGATCCTGCAATGGGATGGCAGCCAGTGGCAGGTATGTGCCCACCCTTTCGCCCCGACCTGGGGATTGAACATCCTCCAGGGGGTCGCCGCGCGCGCGGCCGACGACGTGTGGGCGGTGGGCTACTATAATCCGGGCTCCGGCCAAAGGACTCTGGTCATGCACTGGGATGGGGCGAGCTGGCAGGTGGTGCCCAGTCCGAATCGGGGTCCCAGTTCCAATTACCTGACCGGTATTACGGTGCTGCCCGATGGATCGGCCTGGGCGGTCGGCTATAATTCCAACCCCCCCGCGGCGGGCACGACCCTGGTCCTCTATTGGGATGGCAGTACCTGGCAGATCCAGGATAGTCCCTCGCCGGGGAGTCAGGGATCCTCCCTGGCGGCGGTGGCCGCCGTGACCGCGCAAGATGTCTGGGCCGGCGGGGAATACTATTCTGGAAATGGGCAGCCCTTTATGGGTCTGCTGGAACACTACACCGATCCCTGTGTCACCCCGTCCCCGATCCCGACCGCCACGGCGACCGTGCCCCTCCCTCCTTCCGCCACGCCGACTGCCACGCCGACCGCCACGCCTGGCGCGCCCACGCGGACACCCTGCCCGCTCCAATTTACCGATGTGCAGCCGAGCGATTACTTCTATGCCCCGGTGCAATACCTGGCCTGCCGCGGCGTGATCAGCGGCTATGCCGACGGCAGCTACCGGCCCTATGCCTCCGTCACGCGCGGCCAACTCGCCAAGAACGTCACGCTGGCCTTCGGCCTGCCGCTGCAGACCCCGCCCACGCCGACCTTCGCCGACGTGCCGCCCAGCGCGCCCTTCTACCCCTACATCGAGACCCTGGTGGCCGCCCATGTCGTCTCGGGCTACGCCGACGGGCTCTTCCGCCCGGGCAACCCGGTCACGCGCGGCCAACTCGCCAAGATCGTGGTGGCGGCCGGCGGCGGGAGCCTGATCAGCCCGCCCAGCCCGCACTTCACCGACCTGCCGCCCAGCAGCGTCTTCTACGCCTTCGTGGAAACCGCGGTCTGTCGCGGGCTGCTGAGCGGCTACGCCGACGGCACAGTGCGCCCGGGCGCGGGCGCCACCCGCGGCCAGATCGCCAAAATCGTCTATCTCGCGGTCACCGCGCCCCAGCCGTGCGCCCAGCCGACGGTGACCGCCACGCCGGCCGTCACCCCGGGCCTCAAGTAGTGGCCGTCGGCGCCTGGCGAGATTACCGCGGGCAAAGGGCAAGCGGAGCGCCGCCGATCGCTCCGGCTCACGCGGGAGGCGCGGCCAGGGCCTGGAGCCGGTCGCCCACCCAGGCCGCATAGCGCGGCACGTCCAGTGCGACGAAGAGCGCGTGCGCGGCGTGCAGCAGCTCGCCCGCCCGCGCCGGGTCGCCGGGCGCTCCCCGCGCCAGGAGCGCGTCGGCCCACTCCCAGAGCGTGCGGGCCTGGTACCAGCGCATGCCCATTTGCGCATCGGCCGCGACCACCGCCTGAAACGCGGCCAATGCATCCGGCCAGCGTTGCTCGGCTGCCGCCAGACGCGCCTCGGCCAGCGCCAACATCCGCGCGTCCATCCGGCTGGGTGCCGGGCCCGCCTTGTGCCAGGCCGCGGCCAGCACGCGGCGGGCTGCGTCGTACTGCCCCCCGCCCGCGCAGGCGCTGACCAGCAGCATGCGGGGCTCCACGCCGTTCAGATCCAGGCCCCGGTCGCCCAGGGTCAGGGCGGGGGCGAGGACGGCGGCGGCTTCGTCCCAGGCGCGCAGTTCGATCAGCACCTCGGCCAGAAAGCAGGAGACCTGGGCAAAATTCGAAAGATCGTCCAGGCGCTGCGCCTCCAGGCAGCAGGCGCGCAGCTGGTCGGCGGCCGCGCCCCACGCCCCCTGATAGTATTGTAACCCGGCTTCGACCCATACCGGCGCCAGGCCGGTGGTCCGCCGATTACTGTCGAGGGTCGCTTGCAACTGGCGCAAGACGGGCAGCATTTCCGCGACCAGCTGAAAGTTACCCAGGAAGAAGGCCGGCCAGACCGCCTGGATCAGGATGTACAGTTCCTCGGCGGCGGCGCCGCGCAGGTGCGCTAATTGCGCCGCCCGCAGAATGTGGTCCTGGGCTGCGAGCAGCTCCCCGGCATCCACCAGCCGGCCACCCAGGTTGGTGTGGGCGCGGAGGGCAATCGCCAGCAAGCCGGCGCCCTCGCTTAAGGCCACCGCCTGCTCCAGGGCCGCTAACAGGGCGGGCAGCGGCCGGTCCCGCAGCAGCCCCAGGGTCGCCAGGGCCTCCGCCTGCACCTCCACATCGCCCAGGCGGGTCGCCATGGCGGATGCCGCCCCGCACAGGGTGGCCGCGTCGGCGGGCAGGCCATTGAAGAAGGAAGAGCGCGCGGTTTCATGCAGCAGGGCCGCCACGCCCGGCGACTCGGCGCCCGGGGCGACCTGCGCCAGGCCCTCCCGGCAGATCGCCAGGCTGCCCGGTTTATCCCCGCTCCAAAACGCCGCTCGCGCCGCCCGGCTATAGAGCCGGGCCACGGGATCCGCCGCGCCCTGCGCCTGATACAGGGCGATCGCCGCGCGCCAGGTCGCGATCGCCTCGTCCGCCCGGCTCTGCAAGGTGAGCGCCTCGCCCAACCCGGTGAGCAAGCGGGGGCGCATGCTGCCAGCACTGGCCAGGGCGAGCGCGGCCCGGTAGTGCCGCTCGGCCTCCTGGTTGGCGTAGACCGCCAGCGCGCGGTCGCCGGCCCGCGTGAAGTAGTGGAGGGCGCGGTCGTCGTCGCCGGCCCCCTGGAAGTGGCGGGCGAGCAGGGGCGCCAGATCGTCCAGCCGATCGGGGTAGAGCTGTTCCAGGGCTTCGCCCACCGTCCGGTGCAGCCGCTTGCGGTCCTCCTTCAACAGAGAAATGTAGGCGGCATCCTGCACCAACGCATGCCGGAAGAGGTACTCTAATTCCGGCACCATCTGCGCCAGACGGATCAGCCCCGAGACTTCCAGCGTGGCCAGGTAGGGATCGAGTCCGCTCATGGGTTCTCCTTCGAGGGCAACCGCGCCGGCGCGTACGGGGGCCGGGCGCGGGCGGCGGGGCTCAGTCGACTTCCCAGGCCACGTCTGTCGCCGGCGGCGCGGCACCGGCCCCGCCGGGGTAAATCGCGCGGATCAGCTTCTGGGCGGTGATATCCCAGCTGAAATGCTTCTGGATGGTCAGCACTTCGTTCTCGGCCACCCGGGCGGCCTGCGTCTTGTCCGCCAGCAGTTGCCGGATGAGGGTGGCGACGGCAGCCGGCGCCTGCATGTCGACCAGGAACCCGTTCACCCCGTCGATGATCAGCTCCCGGCAGCCGGCCGCGCGGGAGATCAGGGCCACGGTGCCGCTAGCCAGGGCCTCCATGCTGGTCAGGCCAAAGGGCTCGTAGCGCGAGGGCAACAGGAAGACGCTCGCCCGGCGATAATACTCGGCCAAGGTGCTGCGGTCCGAGACGAAGCCCAGAAAGCGCACGCGCTCCTGGAGTCCATAGCGCCGGATCAAGCCCTGGATCTGCCGCTCGTTCTCGACCTCTTCGGCCGAGGCCATGTCACTGCTGTTGCTGGTTACAATGTAGAGATAGGCCTCGACCTGGTCGGCCAGCAGGCGGAAGGCCTCGATCGCGCTGTCGATGCCTTTGGCCGGCACGAACCGCGAGACCAGCAGGATGTTGTTGGGCGTCTCCATGGCGCGATTGCCCGAGCGCTGGGGCGGGCCAGGGTGAAAGATCCGGGTATCCACCCCGGGATAGAGCACCCGGACTTTATCGAAATCGACCGCATAGTCGCGCAGCAGCTTGATACGCTGGATCTGGCTGAGCATCAGGATCGTGTCAGCCGCGCGCATGATCTTCTTCTCGGTCGCGATGCGCACGTCATAGCGGTACAGCGCCGCCAGCTGCGCCGAGGGCGCCGGGGCCTGGGCCATATCGCGGGCTTTCCATTGGCCCAACGAATGGGGCGTAAAGATATGGGGCACCTGGAGCTTGCGCTGCAGCAGCAGGCCGGCATAGCCGCCGTCCCAGTAATGGGAGTGGATGGCATCATACTGGATGGCCTCGGCGCGCATATAGCGGATCAAGTTGCGCACCAACTCCGGCATCAGCTCGTACAATTGCTCTTTGATCACAAAGGCATCCGGCCCGCAGGGGATGCGGATGATGCGGGCGCCGGCCCCCAATTCCTCCACTGGGCGCCGGCCGGCAAACTGGCGGGTGACGATGTCGACGGCGACGCCCTGCCGGCCCAGCGCCTGGGCGAGCTCCAGAATATAAACCACCTGCCCGCCGGTA
>DATGEF010000851.1:0-17719 GCA_035310405.1 Chloroflexia bacterium
CGCGCCTGGTCTTGCCCGGCGCCGACGTGGTGCCCGTCGAGCGGCTTGCCGATCTCGATGCTCCCCAGCCTGCGGAGATCGAGCGCAAGCGCGCGCTGGTCTCAGCGGCCCGCAGCCGCCAGCAACCGACCGCCGGCTCGCGCCTCCTGGGGGATGGCGTCAGCCCGGGCGCCGGGCTGACCCTGTACGTGGTCAACCGCGAGAAGGCCAAGCTCGGACCTGGCCAGCGACTCGCCTACCACACTCACCGCCCGCGCGACCCCCAGGCGATCGCGCTGCGCACCTGCCCGCGCTGCGGCAGCCCGGTCGAGGCCGATCCCGGGGAGATCCTGCGTAAGCGGCTGACTTGCCTGGCCCGCCCGGTCGCCGCGCACCAGTACTGGGGCGGCCTGGCCACCCAGCTCGCGCGGCTGCTGCTGCCGGCCTACCCGCAGGACGATACCATCCTGGCCCTGGTGCCGGCGCGCGTCCTGCGCGTGCAGCTCTTCGGCGAGCAATTCGACGAAGAAGACGACAAAGGCGACGCCGAAAAAACGCTGCCGGCGGAGGAGGAGAATCCCGGCGGCGCCGCGGACGCGCAGGATGGCGCGCCAGCCGCGGCCGTGGACGATCTGCCGGACGAGCAGCGGCAAGAACGCTGGGCGGCCTGGGCGGTCACCCCCGCGGCGGGGGGGCGCACCCGCCTGGATACGCTCTGGCCCCAGGTCCAGGCGGCGATCGCCGCGGCCCTGGTCCCGTCCGCCATACGCCCGGCCCTGCCGGGGCTGATCGCCGCGCTGTTCCAGGTCCTGCCCCTGGTCCCGCCGGAGACCCGCTGGTGGTGGGTCCGCCTGATCGCGCGGGCCGCCAGGATCTACAGCGCACCGGAACGCAAAGCCGAGTCGCCGCTGCCGGCGCTGCTGCGGGGTTGGCTGTTGCTGCACCTGGCCCTCCCACTCGATCAGCAGCCGCCGCGGATCGCGCGCAGCACGTTCGCCTTGGCCCGCTACGGCGCGGCCCTGCCGGCTAACGACCCGGCGCGCAAGGCCGTACAGGAGGCGCTGGGCCGCCTGCTGTTGTTCCTGCTGCCGAACGCGCCCACGCTGCTGGACCGGCTGGTGCCGGCCGTGCAGCGCGTTCTCGACCAGGAAGGCGCGCCCCTAAACGATACAGTCTGGACGGCGTTCACCCGAGCGCGGGCCCGCCTGCTCGCCGAGTTGGGCGATGCCGCGCGGCAGGCCGCCGACCCGCAGTTGCGCAGTACGCTGTACGAGGCCCAGCGCCAGCGCCTGGTTCGCGGCGCCGACTGGCCCGACCTCGAGATCGACCTGGCCACCAGCCAGTTGACCTGGCGCAGCACGGCGGGCAACTCCACCCCCGCGGCCTCCGTGGTGGCCGCCTACGCGGCCCTGGGGGCGCTGCTCCCCCTGGGCGACTTCCGCCGCGCGCGGCACCCCTGCGGAGAGGCCCTCTACCAGGTCGTACCCACACCCCGGCGCTGGCCGCTGGCCCGCTACATCGCCCGCAAGCGCCGGCGCCTGTTCGACCTGGTCGTGCTCGACGAAATGCACGAGTACAACACGGTCGGCTCGGCGCAGGAGCAGGCGGCGCACCTGCTGCTGAAGCTGGGCGTGCCGGCCATCGGGCTGACCGGCAGCCTCTCCGGGGGCTATGCTTCCTCGGTCTTCGCCAACCTCTGGGCCTTCTCGGCCCGCTTCCGCGCCCAGTTCGGCTATCACGACAAGGGCAAATTCGTGCGCCGCTACGGGTATCTGAAAGTGCTCAAGGTCCTGCCCGAGCGGGGGCTTGGCCCGCAGTTGCGCGAGTACGGCAAGGCGAGTATGCGCGCCGAGTACAGCGAGGACCCCTTGATCCGCGAGCTGGGCGAGTCCCCCGGTTTCCTGCCGGCGTTGATTGTCGACCACCTGCTCGGTATGACCGCCATCATCCTGAAGGAGGACCTCGGTATCGCGCTGCCGCCCGTCGTCGAACAGCCTGCCGCGCTCGTCGTCGCCCAGGACAACGCTGTGGGGCAGAAGCTGCTCGCCAACTACCGCCACCTCGAAAGCCGACTGCTGGAGCAGATCGGCCGGGACCGCTGGGACAAGGACCTGCGGGGCCGGCTGCTCGGCGCCCTGGCTGAGCTGCCCGGCTTTCTGGACCTGGCCACGGACGACGTGGGCAACGCCGTCGGGAAAGACGGCCGCCCCCGCTACGAAGTCCGCTACGCCACGGGCTGCGTCGCCGGCGGCCAGCTGGTGGCCAGCGGCGAGCTAATCCCAGCCGGCGAGCTCCTACCTAAAGAATGCTGGCTGCTGGAGCAACTGGAGGCCCAGCTGAAGCGTGACCGCAACGTCGTGCTTTTCGTGCGGCACACCGGCAACGCGCGCTTCATCGCTCGGCTGCAACGGCTCATCCGCGAGCACCTGCGCATCACCCCGGCCCTCTTGGACGCCAGCAAAGTGCCGCCGCACAACCGGGAAGACTGGATCCGCCAGGCCGCGATCGCCATGCACCGGCGCGTGCTGCTGACCAACGCCGAAGCCGTAAAAACCGGGTTGAATTGCCTCACCCCGTACTTCAAGACGGCGATCTGGTACGAGCTGACCTACAACGCGCTGACCTACCGGCAGGCCAACGGGCGGGTCCATCGCATCGGCTCAGACCCGGCCCACCCGATCGAGATCCTGGTCCCCGTCTACGCGCGGACGGCACAGGAGATCGCCCTCGACCTGCAGGCGCGCAAGCTGACGGCCAGCCTGCAACTCGACGCCGGCAGCGTCGAGAGCGCGCTCCAGGCCGCCGGCGCCAGCGGCAAGGGCGCCGAGGATGCCGCCATCCAGCAGCTCGCCATGAGCAGCCTGGGCCAGGCGATCTTTGCCATCCTCAGCGGCGAGGACCGCCTGGAGAACGAGTTCGCCGAGGTCCCGGTCCACGTCGCGCCCGCCCTGGCGCCTCCGGTGCTCCCACCCGCGGCGGCCGCCGCCCGGGAATACATCGTCGCCGGCCCGCAGCTCAGCCTGTTCGGCGACCTCGATAGCGTCGCGCCCCCCAGAGCGGCCAACTCCCGGCGCCCGGCCCAGTCGCCCACCTCCGGCCGCGGCCGGGCACCAAAACAGGGCTCGCTGTTCGGCTAGCGGCCACGGCGGCGGGGTCGCGAAAACTTTTCCCCCGGGGCGGGCCGCGGCCCGCCCCGGCCCCGCTCGCTGCAAGCCCCAGCCCCTCCGGGGTGGCCGGCGTAGCCGGCCAGGCTTTCCGCTCGCGGGGAGCGCTACTACACACCTGTTCCACTTTTCCACGGCCCGGCGCTCCCACAGCGCCGGCTGTATAAAGGAGGCCGAAGATGCCAAGCTACGAGCTGGTGATCGAACCGAAAACCCCCGCGGCACCGGGCAAGTCCCGGCGTGCGCAGGCTGAACCGAAGACCCGCCAGTTTCACGCGCAGCTGCTGGCCTATGTGACGGCCAATGCGTGGTGGGAAGGCGGCCAGGCCAACACGGACAACGTCCGCCCGGTCTGGCTGATGCTGGCGGCCACCGAGCGGGCCGCGCGGCCTTTCGTCTCGAACTTACAGGCGGGCTACCGGGCCACGATCCAGCCCTGCCGCGATGCGCTGACCTGGGGCGGCAGCCCGGAGGGCTACCTCGAGCTGCTGAAAAGCGCCGGCTATCGCTACATCACGCTGAAGCTGAAGGGCATGGCCAGCGATACGGTCAGCGTCATGACCGCCTACCTGCCGGAGCTGGTGACGCTTGACCCGGGCATGATCGACCGGGTGGGCGTAGCGTTCCTGGCGCTCACGTCGCGCCGCTGGATCGCCGCGATGCTCAATCCGGAGGCGGCGCCAGCCGGCGGCGAGCTGCTAGCGGCCTGGTCCAGGCCGGACGACCAACCAGCCCCCCCCTCGCCGGTTATCCAAGCGGCCACGGACGCTGGTCCCGCGGCCTGGATGGCCATGAGCCAGGAGGCCCGCCGGCTGTACTGGCGCAAGGTCGCCGCCCATCTGCGCGCCCTGGGGCGGATCGGGCCGGTGCCGGCGGGCCGCGGGCCGACCTTCGCCGAGCCGGACTTGCTGGCGCTGCTGCCGCAGGCGGTGCATGTCGTCTCGTACCTCGACCATCATACGGCCTCGCCGATCCGGGCCACCCTGTCCTTCATGCTGCAAGTTTTCCTGGCTGGCCTCCAGGAAGGGATCTTGACGCTGGCCTACCCGGTCCCGGCCGGGCGGCGCGCGCCTACCCAGCCCGCCGCCGGCGAGGCTGGCGATCCTTGGGCCTGGGCCAGGCACGATCCGGGGTTCGTGGCCTACAACACGGACGCGGTGGGCCTGGCGCCCCCGATCGCCTGCCGCTGCCCGCACACGCAGGTTGACGACTTCCTGCAGCAGCAGCTCGACCTCTACTTCGCCAAACAGGCGACCCTGGGACCGCTAGCGGAGGAGCAGGACCTGCCCAGGCAGCCAGCGGCCGCGCGGCGCCACCAGGTGGCTTGAGGTGGCCGCCCCACAACTGCACATCCCGCCAGTGGTCCCAGTCGATGTGCAGACCCCGCTGGGCGCCGCGGCGCTGGCCTACGTCCGCCTGGGCTGGCTGGTCTTTCCCCTTTGGCCACGCTCGAAACAGCCGTTGCATAAGCCCGGCTACCTGATGGCGACCTGGGACCCAGCGCAGATCCGGGAATGGTGGCGGGGGAACCCCCGCTACAATGTGGGGGTGGTTACCGGCGCCGGGCTGATCGCCCTCGATATCGACCCGGCCAAAGGGGGGCAGCAGTGGTGGGACACGCACCGCGATCTGACCCCCCCGACAGCCACGAGCCATACCGGCGGGGGCGGTTATCATCTGTTGTGCCAGGTCGGGAGCGACGTGGAGATCCGCAACAGTGTCGGGAAGATCGCCCGCGGCATCGACGTGCGCGGCGACGGTGGCTATATCGTCGCCCCGCCGAGCATCCATCCGAATGGCCGCCCGTACCGCTGGATCCCCGGACGCGCGCCGTGGGAAATCAGGCGCGCCCCACTCGCCAGCGTCTTAATTTCCCGCCTGTTGGAGCCGCCACGTTCCCGCCGCCTGGCATCGGCGATCCCCGCGCGCATCCCGGAAGGGGAGCGCAACACCACCTTATTCAGCCTGGCCGGCACGATGCGCCGGCGCAATATGAGCCTGGAGGCGATCGTGGCGGCGCTGCGGATCGAGAACACCGCCCGCTGTGAGCCCCCGCTCGACGACGAGGAGGTGATGGCGATCGTCCGCAGTATCAGCCGGTACTCCCCGGCCTGTTAGTCCACGCGTCCATCGACTGGGCGCCAGCCCCGCCGCCTGGCTCGACAACAGGGAGCCAGGCCACTTTAGTGCAAGATCATGCGGGCGCTCAACCAGCCCCGCGGAAAAGGAAAGGTTTTAGCGTCAACCACCGTCGGCTTTAGCCGACGGCATGTTCACGCTCGACCTCCACCGCAATTCAGAGTACCTTTGCAGGCGCGCTGCTTTGGCTTCGTCGGTCAGCGTATCTGGGCTGGTTGACAAACAGCCCGTGCTGATCCAGTCCTGCCGGACCAGCAGCGTCCGTAGCGCCACGTTCCGCGCTCCCACCAGGTCCGCGTGCAACCTGTAGTCGCACCCTGTACACGCGAACCCCAGCCCATCGTGCGGCCGATTCTGCTTCCCCGTCTGCCCACAACGCGGGCATGCCTGGCTCGTGTACTCCGCGTCCACCTTGATTGCTACACTACCCGACAGTGTCGCCTTGTAGCTAATCATGGCTTGCAAGGAGGCGAAGCTCCAACTGCTTTGTCGGCGATTGGCCCGGCGCTGCTTGGTCGATGCCTGCGGGCAATGGTGGCGATTGGTCCGCTCACGGATGTGGCTAAGCGCTTCTAGGCCGATCACCGCTTGGGGGTGCGTGGTCACGATAGCCTGGGCGATACTATGATTGACATCAAGCCGAAACCGTCTCTCTCGCCCGTTGAGCTGCCGCAGGCGGCGTTGCGCTGAGCGAGTGTCTTTGGCTTGGAGTTGCTTGCGTTTGCGCGCATAGTGGTCGGCGCGGTGGCGGGCCGCCCGACCTGAGAAGAAGTGCTGCTGACCGGTCGGTGTGGCAGTCACGGCGAGATAGCGCATGCCGACATCGACCCCAACGACGGCCTGCTGGCTTGCTGGCGCGGGCTCGGTTATCTCTAGCACCAGGCTGACCAGCAGGTAGAACTGCTTGCGCCGGGCATCGTACCAGAGCTTGGCCGCACCGATGCGCGCACCATGGTGGAGCAGCGCCGTGTGCTTATCGTACCCCGTGTAGGGCACGACGATGCGCCCGCAGAGCGTGCCCAGGCTGACCGTTTGCCCCGTCTTGAAGCCATAGTCACGGCCCTCGGTGTAGGTGAGCGTCGGGGCGACATACCTGGGAGCCTGGTCTAGCCCTTTGTAGCGTTTCTTGGTCAGCCCGGCCTGGCGCTGGGCCGCGTTCTGCTTGCACCGGGTCCACAAGCTCTTGTAAGTCGCCCCCACCTGGCGACATACACTACAGGCCAGTTGCGATGGCAACCCGAATGTGCCCCGTAAAGCACCGTACATGGCCTTATGCAACTTGCGCGGGTTGGAGATTTTGCCGTGGTCAAAGCTGTAGCGACTGGTGGCGTTAAGAGCGTCACGATAAGCAAGCTGCGTAGCCCGTAAGCTCTCGTGCTGTGCGGGCGTAGTGGCGAGTTTGAGCTTGGCGGTAAGCACCTGTCTCATGGCACATCCTCGGTGGGGCAGCAACCTGCAGCAAATGCCTCCTTGATAATATCGGCGCTGGCCTACCAAAAGCGGAAACCAGCGCTACAACCCTGGCGGCGCCTCCCCCTGCTTGAGCAGGGGATATCTGCCGCTGTTCTCTACGAAAGGGGAGTTTCTATGAAAAAGCAGAAGAGAATAGAGGGCGCGGAGCCTGCGCCGACCCCCAACGCACCGCGCGACCTCGACGATCTGGTTCGCGCGGTCGCCTCCGGCCGGCTGCGGGCGAACGCGATCCTCGAGCAGATCGCAGCGGCCCGCCAGCTGTTTGATGAGTCCATCCGGCCCCTGGTGGAACAAAAGGACGCCCTGGTTGCCGAACTGGTCGGTGACGAGGAGGCCCTACGCAGCGCAACGCTCGCCGCCTATGCGGAGTCGGGGTCGAAACGCCCGCACCCGGCGACGGGTGTCCGGGTGCAAACCCGCCTGATCTACGACCGGGAGGCCCTGACCGCCTACGCCCGCCAGCACCTCACCCAGGTCTTGGTGCTGGACGTGAAGGCCTTCGAGCGCGTGGCCGCGACCCTGCACGTACCCGGCGTCGAGGTCGTTGAGGAGCCGCAGGCGACCATTGCCCAGGACCTCGCGCGTTACCTGCCGCCGGCGCTCGAGTCGGCGTGGGCGGCGCCGGCCAGCCCCACTGAGCCAGAGCCTGGTGAGGAAGGCGATCCCCTGGCCCCGGCCGCCTGAGCGCGCGCGGGGGATTTGCCGGCAAATCGTAGCCCTGGGGAGGTGGCCCGCGCCACCCCCTGGGGCGTAGCGCCCCCACTGCCCAAGGAGGAACCCCATGCTCGACGCAACTTCCGAGCTCACCGTCACCGATCTCTTTTGCGGCGCCGGCGGCTCCAGTGACGGGGCGCGCCGCGCCCAGCTCCACGGCGAAACCCCCGTGACCATCAAACTGGCCTTGAATCATTGGGCCCGGGCCATTGAAACCCACAACCACAATTTCCCCGCCACCGACCATGATTGTTGCGACATCAGCGCCACCGACCCCCGGCGCTATCGGCGCACCAAGATCTTACTGGCCGGGCCTTCCTGCACCAACCACACGATTGCCGCGGGGCGCAAAAAGTACCAACGGGGGGCGCGCGGCACCACCAAAGATATGTTCGAGGGTTGGGGCATTGACCCCGCGGCGGAAAAGTCGAGGAGTACAATGTGGGATGTCATCCGTTTCGCGGAGCACCATCAATACGACCTGATCATCGTCGAGAACGTCGTCGAGGCCGCCCAGTGGGTACTCTACGACGCCTGGCTGCTGGGCATGAAGAGCCTCGGCTATGAGCACCAGGTCGTCTACTTCAATTCACAATTTGCCTGGCCCACGCCTCAGTCCCGGGATAGGCTCTACGTCATCTTCTGGAAGCAGGGGATGCGCCGGCCGAATCTGGAGTTTACCCCACCGGCCTGGTGCCCCCAATGCGCAAAAAACGTCGCGGCCGTGCAGAGCTGGAAGCGCCCCACCCAGGTCTGGGGCCGCTATGACCGGCAGTACGTCTATTGCTGCCCGCAGTGCGCCAGCATCGTCCGGCCCTACTATTTTTGCGCCGCCAACGCGATCGACTGGAGTCTCCCGGCGCCGCGCATCGGCGACCGCGCCCATCCCCTCAAGCCCAAGACGATCGCGCGCATCGAGGCCGGCCTGCGCAAGTTCGCCGGGCGTGCGCCGCTGTTGCTGATGACCAACCAGGAGGTCCCGGGCCGCAACCTGCGCAGCGTCTTCGACCCCATGCAGACGCAGACGACGATGGTGCCGCCGTGCCTGGCCCTGCCCCCCCTGGTCATTGCCCTGGATCAGCAAGGGGGCAACGGCGGATATGCTTATCCGGTCAGCGCGCCCTTTCCCACACAAACGACCAACCAGGCGACTGGCCTGCTGATCCCGCGGACACGCGAGGACCGGCCACAGGATGGCGCGGAGCCCGGGCCGACCTCGACCGGCACCCCGATCCTGGGCCTGCTGTGCGAGACCAAATTCGCGCACGCGACCAACGATCGCACGCGGGAGGTCAGCGGCCCCTGGCCGGCGCAAACCGGCCAGGCCAGCCAAGCGCTGGTTACTGTGCCGTTCCTGGTCCGCTTATCCGGCCAAGCCGGCGAGCCGAATGGCCTGCATGCCCTCACCGACCCCCTGGGCACGCAGGTGGCCGCCGGGTCCCAGCACGCCCTGGTCCAGCCGGCTCCGTTTCTCGTCAGCTACAACCGGACCGGGGGGCCGCAGAGCGCGCTGGCGGCGCTACATACGGTGACCACCGTCGACCGGCACGCGCTCGTCGCGCCGGCGGAGCTCCCGGCGGTGGATGACTGCGGCTTCCGTATTCTGAATCCCCAGGAGATTCAGCGCGCCATGGCCTTCGCCGACACCTACGTGGTGCTGGGGACCCAACGGGAGAAGATACGCCAGCTCGGAAATGCCGTAACGCCCCCGGTCATGCAGATGCTGATGGAGCGCTGCCTGGAGGTGCTTTGATGATTCACGCTATGCGCTCAGGAGGCGCGCCATGGTCGCCAGTATCCGCGAGAAAGAGGTTCTGACATGGCGGACCTGGCAGCAGTGCGAGCCACTGCCCAACGACGAGGAGGGATGACTAATGTTGCGCGCCTACAGTGTAGGCGCGCTCCCGCCGGCCACGGCGCGCGCCTACGTCGAGTTTGATTGGCCTCACAATTGCTGTGGTTCATAGGTTGTCAGGGGATTCTGTGCTTGTAACCGTCGGGCAATTTCTGCCACCACTTCGTGGGGCGGCCGATTGCTATCGAGAAAATAAATGGGCATTCCCAGGGTAACCCCGTAAATTAAGGCAACCCCAGCTTGTAGGTCCCGATGGACAGCAGCCTCAAACACCGATTCTCTTTGGCGCCCCTGGCTGTCCGCGGCCATACGGGCCATGATGACCGGGGGCTCGGTATAGAGCATGCAAATCATCGTTGGTGCGAGCGCTTGCAGCCCTGCGCGCCCAGGTGCCCGATCTCGAAATCCACTGGTGGGCGCAGCACCCCGTCACGCGCGTCCTGGAGGAAGCCGGCGAGCAGATCCATCCGGCCAGCCGGCCGATGGCCTCCGAGTCGGCCCACTGGGAGCAGAAATCCACGGGCCACGAACTGCACGCCTTTTACGCCTTCCGGCGCATGGACGAGATCTTCCTCTACAACTTCATGCTCTTCCACGACGCGGTGCGCCAGGAGCCGTATGACCTGTGGATCGGCGACGAGTCCTGGGAGGTCGATTACTACCTGCACGAGAACCCCGAATTGAAGCGCGCGCCTTATGTTTTCCTGACCGATGTGATCGGCTTTCTGCCGGTCGATCCAGGGGGCGACCCGCACGAGGTGGGGGTCTGCGCCGACTACAATGCCGAGATGATCGCCCAGCGAGCGCGCTACCCGCGCGTGCGCGATCTGTCGCTGTACGTCGGCGAGTATGAGGATCTGCCGGAGGTTCCCTTCGGGCCGGGCCTGCCGGGTATCCGCGCTTGGGCGCGCACCTGGTTCGAGCCGGTCGGCTACGTGCTGCCGTTTGACCCGGCGGCCTACCGCGACCCGGTCGCGCTGCGGGCCCGGCTCGGCTACGCGGAGGGCGGGCCGCTGTTGTTTGCGGCGGTGGGCGGCCCGGTAGCGGGGAACCCCACGGGACCAGCGCGCCAGCGGGATCCCCGGCGGATGTCAGCGGCCCGCCGCGATTAAGGCGGCCACATCCGCTGACGCGGGGTGCTGGGCGACCTCGGTAACGGTCCCCAGTTGCACGAGGTGCCCGCCCAACAGCACGCCGACCCGCTGTGCCAGCCGCCGGACCTCCCGCCAGTCATGCGTCACCAGCACCACCGCGCACGCTGCCGCCGTCAGCACCTCGTCTAGCGTGCCCAGCAGCGCGTGCCGCGCCAGCGAGTCCAGCGCCGCGAAGGGTTCGTCCAGCAGCAGCACCGCCGGCGCGGTCGCCAGGGCGCGCGCCAGGCTGGCCCGCTGCGCCTCGCCCACCGATACCTGCCCCGCCGGCCGCGCCGCCAGGTGCGCCACTCCCAGCCGCGCCAGCCAGTCCTGGGCCACTGCCGCCGCCTGGGCCGCCGGCTGACCGCGCAGCCGCAAGCCTAACGCCACGTTCTCCAGCAGCGTGCCGCGTAGCAGCAGCGGGCGCTGGAACACCACCGCCATCTGCCGCCGCAAGCGCACCAGTTCCGCCGCGTGCCCGCCCACCGGCTGCCCCTGGAAATAGACCGCGCCCTGCGTGGGCGGGCGCAACAGGGCCAGCACTTCGAGGAGTGTGCTCTTGCCCGCCCCGTTCGGGCCGATCACCGCCAGCCGCTCGCCGGGGTTGAGCGCCAGGTGCGGCAGGGTGAGCACCGTGCGCCGCCCGCGCCGCACCCGCAGCTCGCGGACCTCCAGCAGCGGGGCCGCTTCACTCATCGAGGTGGGGGCCGCGCTGTTGCAGCCAGGTCAGGCCCCCGGCCACCAGAAACGTCAGCCCCAGCAAGATGGTCGAGAGCGCGATAGCGACATCGAACTCCCCCCGGCCCGTCGCCAGCACCGTCGCCGTCGTCAGCACCCGCGTCTCGCCCAGGATATTGCCCCCGACCATCAGCGAGGCCCCCACCTCCGAGATCACGGCCCCGAAGCCGGCCATGACCGCGCCGAGCAAGGGTCCCCGAATCTCACGCAGCAGCAACCGGGCGAGCTGGCCGCGCGTGGCCCCCAGGGCCAGGATCTGGAGCCGCAAGCGGGGATCGAGTTGCTGGACGGCAGCCAGGGTCAGGCCGGCCACCAGCGGCAGGGCCAGCAGCACCTGGGCCAGCACCATCGCTCCAGGCGTGTAGAGCAGGTGCAGCCCGCCGAGCGGGCCGGTGCGCCACAGCAGCAGGCTCAAGCCCAGGCCGACCACCACCGGGGGCAGGCCCATGCCGCTATTGACCACGCTGATCACCCCGGTGCGCGCCGGGAAGCGGCCCAGCGCCAGCGCCAGCCCCAGCGGCACACCGAGGGCCGTGCTGATCGCGGTCGCCGTCCCGCTGACCAGCAGCGACAGGCCCACGATGCCCCAGACCTGGGCATCACCCCCGACCAGCAGCTCCACCGCCTGCACCAGCCCTTGCCAAATGATATCCATCTCAGCGCCCCAGCGTGTCCTCACTCTTGCCGGCGTCCGGCACAAACAGCGCCTGGTGATATTTCTCCTGGCCGAAGCTGCCGATCAACTGCTGGGCGGCCGGGGATACCAGGTAGTCGGCGAACGCCTGCGCGCCGGCGACATTCACCTGGGGCCATTTGGCCGGGTTCACCTGGATGACGTGGTAAATGTTGAGCAGCAGGGGATCCTTTTCGACCAGGATCGGGAGCGTGATCTTGTCGCTGAAGGCCAGGTAGGTGGCACGGTCGCTGAGCGTATACGCCTGGCGTTCGTTGGTGATGTTGAGGGTCGCGCCCATGCCCTGGCCGGTGCTGACGTACCAGCCTTCCTGGTGCGGGTTGCGACCCAGGGCGGCCTGCCAGAGTTTGAGTTCGAGGGCATTGGTGCCCGATTTATCGTCGCGCGAGACCCAGGTCGCGCCCCTGGCGGCGATCGCCTGCAGCGCCGGGACGGCGGCCCGGCCGCGGACCTGGGCCGGGTCGGCGGCCGGGCCGATGATCACAAAATCGTTGTGCATGATGAGCCGGCGGTCGACCCCCGCGCCGGTCTGCATAAAGGCCGCTTCGGCATCGGGCGAATGGACCAGCAGCACGTCGGCGTTGCCCTGCTGGCCCATGGTGAGCGCCTGGCCGGACCCGACGGCAATCGGCTTGACGTGGTAGCCGGTGCGCTGCTGGAAGTCCGGCAGGAGCACATCTAATAAGCCACTGTCCTGGGTGCTGGTGGTCGTCGCCAGCAGGATCTCCGGGCGGGCGGGCGTTGGCCCTGGCAGTGTGGTGGATAGCGCCGCCGGAGGCGCAGTGGGGGACGGGGCGGTCCCCGCGCAGGCGCCAAGCACCAGCAAGGCGACCAGGGGGAAGATACGCCGCCATTTCATCAGCACCACGCGCGCCTCCTATCCATTATGGCGTTATGCTCTGGCTTGCATAACGCTGGGCCAAAAAATCAGGCTACGTCATCCGCGAAGAGGGTCGTAAACCGCATCTCCGTCTGCTCCTGCAACCCGGCGACCACCTGGTGAAACCGGGCGATCAGCGCGCGGGCCTGGGGGGTCAGCCGGCTGCGCCCGCCGTCGGGGCCGCCGCTCTCGGTTACCAAGAAGGCGAAGCCCCAGCGCCCTTCCAGGGCGTGCAGTTTCTGCCAGGCGGTGCGGTAGGGGACATCCAGGCGGCGCGCGGCGGCGGCCAGCGAGCCGGTCGCCTCGACGGCTTCCAGCAGCGCCACCCGCCAATCGGACAGCATCACCTGCCCGTCTTGTTCCATCCAGACCTTCGTGCGGACTTCCATGCCCATATGCAACGAGGCCGGGGCCATTCTGTAACCCCGGCCGGCGCCCCGCCGGGAGTTAGGTGGCTATAGCCGGGCGCCCGCTCTCAGCCGGTGCCCGTGCGCAGCATCTTTGCGTATTCGTGGGGCATGTCGCTGGCTTCGATAGCTGCTGCTTCCCGTTCGATGTCATAGGGCACGCGGATGAACTCTACCGCCAACTCCCGCCCGGTCGCGTCCAGGGTGATGTAGCAGGCGCGCGGGTCGCCGTCTTTGGGCTTGCCGACGCTGCCGGCGTTGACGATGTGCCGCCCGCTGGGCAAGACCCGGTGATAGGGAATATGCGTGTGCCCGCAGACCAGCACGTCGGCCTCGGCCAGGTCGAGCAGTCGCTCCAGGCTGCTGTCCGGGCGGTCGGCGTACAGGTACTCGTTCACCTGGCGGGGGCTGCCATGCACCAGGCGCACCCGCAGCTCCCCCAGGGGCAGCGGGATAGCGGCCACCAAGCTGCGCAGGTAGGCTTTGTTTTCCGGTGTGGTGTGGGTATTGCTCCAGGCAATCGAGCGTTTGCCCAGCGCCTCGGCCGCCGCGTCCTTGTAGGCGCAGCCGCAGTCGTCGCTGTCGTTCCCGACGCCCAGGTCATAGTTACCCATGATCGTCGGCACGCCGCTCTCCCGCAGCCAGGCGACGACTTCGTTGGGATGGACCCCGTAGCCGGGGTCACAATAATTTGCGGCAAAAACTGCACGCTACCAAACTACAGAACGTAAATTGGACACGAAAGGCTGAGGAACGCAGACCTAGCCACAGCTTCCGGGGTCTTGCGCACTTTAGTTGATTCGGGAAAGCCGCCGCTTCGTATACTAAGCGATGCTAGATTTCACACTCGCCTTGGCGGCCCAGTTGGCACCCCAGGCTCCCGGCTTACGCTTGTTACGGGTGGGGCGCCTCCGTTCCCAAATCCTCTTACATATGACGACGACCCAGCCCGCCGGCGCCTGTCCATATTGCGGCACGCTCAGTCGCCGGGTTCATAGCCGCTATCGCCGTACCGTGGCCGATTTACCCTGGGGTGCCCACAGGGTAGTGCTGTTGCTGTATGTTCGCAAATTCTTCTGTGACCAGCCCGCCTGCCCGCAGCAGACCTTCGCCGAACGCTTACCCGCTGTGGTCGCTCCGTATGCCCGCCGTACTCAGCGGCGCACTGCCACCCGCTGGCGCAACAGCGGCAGCCGTGCAAGCGGGCCTAACCCTGAAGTGGAGCAACGGGCAAACCGAAGGGCAGATTCAGCGGTTAAAATTACTGAAGCGCCAGGCGTATGGGCGGGCACGCCTGCCGCTGTTGCGCCAGCGGGTGTTATATGGGCCGCACGTGCGGGATTCCCAGCCTGCCACAATGGATGACCCCCTTCCCGGTAAGCTGAGGAGCAGCTAATATGCTGAGTTTGGATGATCTCGAAATTCTGGGGTTAGTCCTGGAATGTTGCCACCCCTATCAGGTGGAGCCGTTATCCTCTTTGGAGGCGGAAGCCTTTTTCAACCAGTTGTTAGCGGATTACCCGGAGCCGACGAACCGGGAGGGGTTGCGCGCCTGGCTGACGGAGCAAATCCCGCAGCACTTTCGGGTCTATAAGGAGCGGCCCCGCTGGATTCAAGGGGCGGCGTGGGCGTTTGCCGAAGGCCAACCCATGATTTTCGCTGGGCAGATTGATTTGGAAGGGCCGGATCGGCCCATGTATCATGATGATACCTCGCTGTATGTGTTTATAGCTTCCCGCCAAGAACCGGTCGTTGTACTGCAACAATACTAACGGTTGGACAAAAGATCGAATCAACCAAAGTGCGTAAGACCCAGTAGGTCGTGGCTAGGTCTGGAGGAACGGACGAAACTGAGACGAGAATTAACATTCTCGCCCCAGTTCGGGGCCGTTTCTCGCCTCCCCAGGCATGGGATCTTGCCCGAAGTTGGCCATTGGGGCCGCGAAACTCGGACGAGAACAGTTGCCCGCACAGTCGCTTAGGCACAAACGATAGCTTGTAGTTTCTAAGCATGCTAAATTTGCCAAAAAATCTTGTGACCCCATATCGACGAAGTGCGGGCCGTCGCCGTGACGCCGGACGGCCGGTGGGCGATCTCGGGTAGCGCGGACCAGACGATCCGCCTCTAGGCGCTGCCCGGCGGCGCCCCCGGGCCGATCCTGACCGGCCACACCGACCGGGTGCGGACCGTGGCGCTGCTGCCCGGCGGCGGTCAGGCGCTGTCGACCAGCCTGGACGGCACGCTGCGGCTCTGGGACCTGGCCGCCGGCACAGCCCTCGCCGCCTGGCCGATCGAGCCCCGGCCGCTCTGTGCGCTGGCCACCTCCGACGGCCGCACCCTGGTGGTCGGCACGGCGGCCGGCCCAGTGCAGATTCTCCAGCTGGTCGCGGACCCGCCCCCGCCTCGCTGACGGCCCGGGGCCGCCGGTCCGCGACATCCTGCGGTGCCTGAGGATTCCCCGCCCCCGCCCCCTTTGCCGTTTGGTAAGGTAAAGAGGCCCAATTTGTCAGTAGTTTTGTCAGTACTGGGGTGCTATGATCTGAAGAATTAGGGCGCGCGAATTATCTAAGCTCGCTAATATTACAACGTCACTTTGTGCCTGTGGAGCGGCCCGAAGCCGGTATTCCCAGGCACAAACCGTCGTTGCAATACTAAGCACCAGCTTTATGCACCAGCTTTATGAAGGAGAAGAGACGCCATGGGACACCCGACGACCTTACAACGGCTCGTGATGATGTTCGCTCTCGTGGCCGCCCTGATGAGTGCGGCAAGTATCGGCCTGGCGCAGCAGGCCAGCGCGGCCAGCGCCGGCCCTAGCAGCCCGGACACCACGGCCCGGCCGCAGATCTTCATGCGCGTCCACGGCGCCACCAGCGCCAGCCCGGCCACCGGCGGCAACCTCTCCTATCACGGCGGCACCGGCGGCGTCGGCGTGGAGACCGGCGCGGACAAAGTCTACCTCGTCTATTGGGGCTCGCAGTGGAACAACAATGATCCCTCCGGCGAAGCCGCCATCCAGCAGAACTTCTTCAGTCACGTGGGCGGCAGCTCCTGGAACAACTCGGTCACCCAGTACTGCCAGGGCGTCGCTTCGGGCACCTTCTTCTGCGGCACGAGCGGCACGCACGCGACGAACCCCAGCGGCGTGCTGGCCGGGGTCTGGTACGACAATGCGAGCGCGGCGCCGTCTTCCCCCCGCCAGTCGGCGCTCGCCGGCGAGGCGGTCCGCGCGGCGGCCCACTTCGGCAACACCAGCGCAAGCTCCAATACGCAGGTCCAGTACGTGATCAACACCGCGACCGGCAACAACTCCCGCGGCTTCAAGACGCAGTATTGCGCCTGGCATAGCTCCACCAGCTCGACCTACGGCAACGTCGCCTACACTAACATGCCCTACATCACCGACGCGGGCGCGAGCTGCGGCGCCGGGTTCGTCAACAGCCCCGGCACGACCGACGGCATCACCATCGTCGGCGGCCACGAGTTCGGCGAGACCGAGTCGGACATCTTCCCCAACGGCGGCTGGCTGGACAGCGGCGGCGCCGAGAATGGCGACAAGTGCGCCTGGATCAGCTCGGGCCAGGGCGCGTCGGCGAACGTCTCGCTGAACGGCGCCACCTTCCCGGTCCAGTCGCTCTGGAGTAATGCCTTCAACGGCAACGCCGGCGGCTGCGTCCTCTCCTACTAGTAGGATCGCGCGCGGATCATCAGCACCACACCCGAAGCGGGCCCCCAGGGGCCCGCTTCGTCGTGCGATCGTGGGCCCGCCTCTTAGCGCCGCCGGGCTATCCTTTCGCCCCGCCCATCGTTAGGATGAGTGACGAGGCACACCCCGGGCGCCACCGCCCCCGCAGCTGTATCAACCATCCGCCGATCGACCAAGAAAGGGTACCTCAATGCACACGCACTCCACGCGTCTTGCCGCCGTCGGCGGCGGCCTCGGCATCGCGCTTCTCGCCGTGTTCGTGTTCCTGACGAGTGCCACCCCGGCCGCCGCGCAGCCGAACCACCCGGGCCAGGGGCACGGCCCAGGGCAGAATCACGGGCAGAATCACGGGCAGAATCACGGACAGCGCGGCCAGCACGGGCTCGCCGTCGTCTGGTCCACGCCGGTGCTCACCGGCACCGTCTCCGCCGGCGGGGCGGTCGACCTCACCGCGACCTTCACTGTGACCCGCGCCCTCGCCGACGTCGACGTCAGCCTGGTCCCGGCGTCGCACACCATTTTCACCGTAACGCCGGCCCATTTCGCCACCCTGGTGCCCGGCCAGACCTACACGGTGCAGATCCACGCCGCACCCCCGGCCACCAGCCACCGCCGCCGCTACAGCACCCTGCTCCGCTTACGCACTGGCCCCCAGCCGCTGCCCCACTTCTTGCCCGTCCAGGTGCGCGTCAGCCCCTGATACTGCTGGCAAATGGTTTAGTAGCGCAGACTCAAGTTCGGCGCAGCGGCCTCGTGGCCTGCCCTCTGCTATCCCCCTTCCTATAGTCATTTAGTCCTTGCCGGCTCCTGCGCCGCGCACCATTCCTTAGCTTACT
>DATGEF010000852.1:0-2579 GCA_035310405.1 Chloroflexia bacterium
CCTCCGGCCAGCCCCCGACGAACACGCCCCCGCCGGCGGCCACCAGCACCGCGACGGCCCCGCCGCCCCCGACGACCACCCCGCCGACCAACACGGCCACGCCGGCGGCCAGCGCCACGCGCACCGCCGCCCCGACCAACACGGTCGGTCCCAGCGCCACGCCCTGCCCGCTGAGCTTCACCGACGTCCACGCGACGGACTACTTCTATACGCCGGTGCTCTATCTGGCCTGCCATGGCGTGATCTCGGGCTATGCCAACGGCGACGGCACGTTCAGCTTCCGGCCCTATAACAATACGACCCGCTCCCAGATGGTCAAGATCGTCGTGCTCGGCTTCGCTAAGCCGATCGTCACCCCGGCGGGCGGCAACTACACCTTCGCCGATGTGCCGCCGAGCAATCCCTTCTTCAGCGTCGTGGAGACAGCGGCGGCGGCCACGATCGTCTCGGGCTACAACTGTGGCGGGCCGAACGAGCCCTGCGACAGCGCCAACCGGCCCTACTTCCGGCCGTATGCCAATGTCACCCGCGGCCAGCTGTCCAAGATCGATGTCGTCGCCGCCGGTTGGAGCTTGCGCAACCCGCCGCTCGGCAGCTTCACGGATGTGCTGCCGGGGACGGCGTTCTACGAGTTCGTGGAAACGGCGTACTGCCACGGGGTGATCTCGGGCTACACCTGTGGCGGCGTGGGCGAGCCCTGCGACAGCACGAATCGCCCCTATTTCCGCCAGTACAACCAGGCCACCCGCGGCCAGATCGCCAAGATCGTCGACCTGTCGATCACGGGCAGTAGCAGCTGCGGCGGGCCGGGCGGGACCCGGTAAGCCTGGGTCTGGGGGGCTACAGCGTGTCCAGGAAATCGAGCAGGTGCCGGTTGAACGTGGCGGGCGCTTCCATCGGCACCATGTGGGCCACATCCGGCAGCACGATTTTGCGCGCCCCCGTAATGCCGGCCGCGATCACATCCGCGTCGCGCACACACTTCGGCACATCCGCGGTGCCGACCATGACCAACGCCGGCACCTGGATCTCCCCCAGCCGGCCGGCGGCCGGGGGATCCAGCGCCACCGACTGGGCATCTTTGCCCTCGCCGGCCAGCTCCCGCGCCAGGTTGGCGGCCTCGATCTCCCGGAACCGGGCCTGGACCGCCGGGTCCACCGCCGCCCGGCTCCGGCCCGGCCCAATCAGCCAGACATCCATTTCCAGGTCCAGGATACGTTCCAGATCTTGCGCCGCGGCGGCGGCCTCGTAGGCGGCCATGAACGGCGCCGCGGCCGCTTGATCCGCCTCCGACGGCGGCGGCCCGCCGCTCAAGCCCGCGGCCACCGGGATCAGCGCGGCCACCCGATCGGGGTGGGCCAGCGTAAAGTCAATGGCCGTGCGCCCGCCCATCGAAACCCCGGCCACAAAGGCCCGTGGCACCCCCAGGTGCTGCAACAGCCCGTACAGATCCTCCTCCAAGGCGAACGGACCGGCCGGAAAGCTCGACCGCCCAAACCCCCGGTGATCATAGCGGATCACCTGATACCGCGCGGCCAAGGCCGGCACCACCGCGTCCCACATCCGGTGGTCCGACACCCCGGCATGGAGCAAGACCAGCGGCCGCCCCGTCCCCTCCACGGCGTAGTAGAGGTTGGCTCCGTTAATCTCCGCAAACCCACTGCGGCGGTCGGTTGATTCTGCCATCAGCTGCAACCCTCCTGTGATAGGTATATCCGATTGATAGATCGGCCATCACGGCTCATCCGAACCGGATGGCGCGGCCGGCGGCGCCCACCCCAGGGCGATACGGCCGCGCTCCGCCTCGACCTTCTGGATCTCGACGGTTATGATGTCGCCGACGCTCAGGATCACGCCCCGCGGCAGCTGGCTGCGGTGCAGGAGCCCATCATGCTTGACGCCAATGTCCACGAAGGCGCCGAAATCGACGACGTTGCGCACGGTGCCCTGGAGTTGGAGCCCCGGCTGCAGATCGGCGAGCGCGCGCACATCATGGCGCAGGATCGGGGCCGGCAAGTCCTCGCGCGGATCGCGGCCCGGGCGGAGCAACTGCTCGAAGATGTCGCTGAGCGTCGGGACGCCCGTGCCCAGGGCCGCGGCCAGCTGCTCGGGCGCCTGGCGCGTGCGCAACGCGGTGAGCGCCGCCTGACGCGCCGCGGGCGGGGTGTGCTCGTCGAGGCCGGCTTGCCGGAGCACGGTGCGCGCGACCACATAGCTCTCGGGATGGATGGCCGTGGCGTCGAGGGGCTCCGTTCCGTGGCGCACGCGCAGGAAGCCCGCCGCCTGCTCGAACGCTTTCGGCCCCAGTCCCGCGACGTTGCGCAGCGTCGCGCGGTCCGCAAACCGCCCCGTGGCGTCGCGGTAGGCGACGATGCGCTCGGCCAGCTTCGGACCGATCCCCGAAACGTAGGTCAGCAGGGCGGGCGACGCCGTATTGAGGTCCACGCCGACGTAATGGACCACGCTCTCGACGATCTCCAGCAGCGTGTGCGCCAGGTTGCCCTGGTCGACGTCGTGCTGATAGAGCCCCACGCCGATCGCCTGGGGCTCGATCTTGACCAGCTCGGCCAGCGGGTCTT
>DATGEF010000853.1:0-9580 GCA_035310405.1 Chloroflexia bacterium
TGCGTCTGGGTGAGGGCGACGAGCCACAGATCGCCGTTGGGTGCGACGGCGGCGGCGGTGATGCGGGCGCTGTACGCCTGCACGAGGCCGGGCACCAGGCTCCAGGCGGCGCCGTCCCAGTGCTCGACGATCGGCTGCGCCACGGGGAAGTGGCGGTCACCGCTCTCGTTATAGCCGGCGGCCCAGGCGTCGTCCGACGCGGCGGCGGCCACGGCGGTCAGGTAGCTGCCGTAGCCGGCGTTCGGACTGGGTACCAGGCTCCAGGCGGTGCCGTTCCAGTGCATGGTGAGCGTGGCGCGCGCCCGATCGTTCTGCGACTGGAGGTCAAGGGGATTGTACGAGCCGACAGCCCAGGCGTCGTGCGGGCCGCTGGCGGCCACGGCCGCCAAGCCCGTGCTCGTCAGGGGCACGGTCGCGGCGATGCCCCAGCCGTCGCCGGTGCCGCGCAGGATGCCCGGCCCGCCCACGCCCCAGGCGGTGCTGTCGCCAGCCGGGGCCGCCCCGTCCAGGTAGTCGATGCGCGGCCCGCCGGGTGCCGGTGCGGGGCTCGCGGCATATTTCCAATTCTGGCCGTTCCAGTGCAGCAGCACCGGGCGGTTGCTACCGTCATTGGGGAGCGCCCCGCCCACCGCCCATACATTGTCCGGCGCGAGAGCGGCGACACCGCTCAGGCGCTCGTAGTTGCCGCTAGGCACATACGGTGGGTCATCCCACGTGCCGTTTTTCCGGTGCAGCATCAGTGGCAGCGAGAATTCCTTGTTGTCCGGCGTATGCCCATAGTTCCGGCCCACGATCCAAAAATCGTCGGGACCGAGGCCGCCGACGGCGGTGAGTTCGGCGCCGGGGGGGAGCAGGGGAACGCTGACCGGCTGCCATGCCTGGCCGTCCCAGTGCAGGACCAGGGCCGGCTGGTGGCCGGCGTTATCCTGGGTGTAGCCGACGGTCCAGATGTTATCGGCAGCGAACGCCGTGATCGCAGTCAGGAAGTTATTCTGCGCCAGTGCCGGGCCGGGCACCGGCATCCAGCAGCCGGCCTCGGCGGTGACCGGCCGCGCCGTGGCGCGGCCGGTCGCCAGGCCCAGGCCGACCAGGAACAGGCCGGCGAGCAGCCCTAGGCCCACAGATCGCACCACGGCTATACGGCGTCCTGCAACCAACACCTGGCCTGATCCCCGATAATGTGACATAGCGGGTTCTCCCGATAGGATCTTCTTGGGTAGCAACAACAGCATCTCCCGATCGTGTGCTGGGCTGGTGCTACGCGCCGAAGACCTCGCGGACGAACGCGAGGCCGTCGACCAGCCGATCGACATCCGCTTCCGTGCTATAGACGTAGAAGGAGGCGCGGGCCAGCGCGGGGAGGTCGTAGCGCTCCATGAGCGGCTGGCAGCAGTGGTGGCCGGCGCGGATGGCGATGCCCCGCTGGTCGAGGAGGCTGGCGATGTCGTGGGGATGGATCGCGCCGAGGCTGAAGGCGACTACCCCGCCGCGCTCGGCGGCGGGCGGACCATAGATGCGCAGGCCGGGCACGGTCGCCAGGCGGTCCAGGGCATAACTGATGATCTGCTGCTCATGGGCCTGCACCTGGTCCATGCCGAGGGCGGTCAGGTAGTCGACCGCGGCGCCGAGGCCGATCGCTTCGGCGATGGCGGGGGTGCCGGCCTCGAACTTCCAGGGCAGATCGTTCCAGGTCGATGCCTCCAGGGTGACACGGCGGATCATGTCGCCGCCGCCCATGTAGGGCGGCATGGCTTCCAGCAGCGCGCGCCGGCCATAGAGGATGCCTATGCCGGTGGGGCCGAGCATTTTGTGCCCGGAGAAGGCGAGAAAATCGCAGTCCAGCGCCTGGACGTCGACCGGCAGGTGCGGAACGGACTGGGCGGCGTCGATCAGGACCAACGCCCCGTGCCGATGGGCCGCGGCGATCACCGTGGCCACGGGGTTGATGGTGCCGAGCACGTTGCTCATCTGGGTCAGTGCGACGATCTTGACGCCGGCGAGCAGCGGGTTCAGGTCGTCGAGTATCAGGTGGCCGGCGTCGTCCAGGGGGATGTAGCGCAGGGTGGCGCCGCGCTCGGCGGCGATCAGCTGCCAGGGCACGAGGTTGCTGTGGTGTTCCATGCCGGTGTAGAGGATGGCGTCGCCCGGGCCGACGTTCGCGCGCGCCCAGGAGCCGGCCACCAGGTTGATGGCCTCGGTTGCATTACGGGTATAGATGATCTCGCGGCTGGAGCGGGCGTTGACGAAGGCGGCGATGCGGGCGCGCGCGCCCTCGTAGAGGCGGGTGGCCTGCTCGCTGAGCAGGTAGACGCCGCGATGGATGTTGGCATTGGTGGTGCGGTAGTAGTCGTCCATGGCCTGCAGCACGGCCTCGGGTTTCTGCGAGCTGGCGGTGCTATCGAGGTAACAGAGGGGGTAGCCATGCACCTGCTGGCGCAGGATGGGGAAATCAGCGCGCACTTTCGCCCAGTCGGGGGCGGGATGGGCGGCGGAATCCGGGATGGTTAGCGTGGTGCTGGTCATGGCTACCCTGCTCCTTTAGGACCACAGCTACCGAGCGGCGACGAGGGCGCGCTGCGGCAGCTCGACTTTCTGCTGGATCTGCTGGCGGACGAGCTCACGCATGCTCTCCAGCGGCATTTCCTGCAGCACCTGCTCGAAGAACCCGCCGACGATCAGCTTCTCGGACTCGACGCGCGCCAGGCCGCGGCTCATCAGGTAGAAGACCTGGTCCTCGTCGATCATGCCGATGGTGGCGCCGTGGGAGCAGCGCACGTCGTTGGCCAGGATCTCCAGCCCGGGCACGCTGTCGGCCTTGGCCTGATCGCTGAGGAAGAGGATGTGGTCCGACAGGTAGGAATTGGTTTGCTGGCCGGTGGGCTCGACGCGGATCATGCCCTCGAAGCCGGCCCGGGACGCATCGCGTAGGGCGCCCTTGAACAAGATATCGCCGGTGCAATGATCGCCGACATGGTGGGTCAGCGTAGCCAGGTCGAAGACCTGATCGCCGTGCGAGAAATAGATGCCCCGGGTCTGGGTTTCCGCGCCGGACTGGAGCAGCTCGGTGTCGACATGGCTGCGGTTGACACGGCCGCCGAGCAGCCCGAAGACCCAGTGCATACGAGCGTTTTTGCCGACGTTGGCGCGCCGCTGGTTGAAGGTGTAGACCTCCGGGCCCCAGTTTTCGATCGTGAAATATTCGACCTTGCTGTCGGCCGTCAAGTAGACTTCCAGCACGCCACTGTAGACGGCGAGCGGGCCCTGGACGGTCTTGTCGACGGGGCTAAGGCCGTCGCCGCCGGCCGAGCGGAACTCCTCGACCAGGCGCACTTCGCTGCCGGGCTCGGCCACGATAATCGTGTGGTGGAGGGTGACGCCGCCGGTGTGGCCGATGGTGGTGAGGCCATGCAGGGGCAGGTCGACGGCCACGCCCCGCGGCACGTAGAGAAAGATGCCGCCGTTCCAGAGGGCGCCGTTCAGCGCCGTGAATTTGTCGGCGTTCACCGGGATGGCCTGCGACAGGTACTTCTGCACCAGAGGGCCGTGCTCGCGCACCGCCGTCGCCAGGTCGGTAAAGATCACGCCGCGCGCGGCGAGGTCGGCGCGCAGGTGGCTGGAGAGCGGCCCACCCTGGCTGCTGACGATCAGTCCCGCGTGTTCCTCCTGGGTGGAGAAAGCGTCCGGCGGCTGGTGGTCCGCGGCGGGCGCGGTATAGACCTGCAAATTCTCCAGCTTCACCGCGCTGATGTCGGTGGTCCACCACTGGCCGATACCGCGGCTCCACTTGGGGAGCGGCAGGCTTTCGTAGGTGGCAAAGGCGGCCAGGCGCTGCTCGCGCAGCCAGGCGGGCTCCTGGAGCTGCGTGGAGAGGGCCTCGACGGCGGCTCGCGAGATGGCCACGGGATCACTGCGGTGGCCGTTCAGCGCCATCTGGGTCGCCGGGGGGGCCGGATTAAGCCCGCTCATGGGCCACCTCGCTCTCGCCGGCCAGCACCTCGATCGGCAGCCCCAATTCGTCTCGGAGCCACTCGTAGCCCTTCTTTTCCAGCTTCAGGGCCAGCTCGGGCCCGCCCGACTGCACGATGCGGCCGTCGACGAGGATATGGACAAAATCCGGCTTGGTGTAGTTCAGGATGCGCTGGTAGTGGGTGATGATCAGCAGGCCGATATTCGGCCCGCGCACGGCGTTGACGCCCTCGGCGACAACGCGCACCGCGTCGATATCGAGGCCGGAGTCGGGCTCGTCCAGCATGGCCAGCTGGGGCTTGAGCACGGCCATTTGCAGGATCTCCAGGCGCTTTTTCTCGCCGCCGGAGAAGCCGTCGTTCACGTAGCGGGTGGCAAAGCTCTCGTCCATTTTCAGCAGGGCCAGGGCTTCGCGCAGGTTCTTGCGGAATTCCTTAATCGCGGGCACTTTGGCCGTGGCCCCAGCCTGCACGGCGGCCGTCGCGGCGGTGTCGGCCGCGTTGGGCGCATCGCCCGACAGGAGCTCGGCATCGCTGATCTTACGCCGCTCCCGGTGCAGCGAAACCAGGGCGGTGCGCAGGAAATTGGCCACGCTCACACCCGGGATAGCGCTCGGATACTGGAAGGCGAGGAAGAGGCCGAGGTGCGCGCGCGAGTCAGCCGGCAGATCCAGCACATTCTCGCCTTTGAACGTGGCGGTGCCGCTGGTGACTTCGTAGCGCGGGTGGCCCATCAGCGCGTTGACGAGGGTCGATTTGCCCGAGCCGTTGGGGCCCATAATGGCGTGGACTTCGCCTTTGCGCACCGTCAGATTGACCCCTTTGAGAATCTCGTTGCCGTCGACCGCAACATGCAGATCGGTGATCACCAGAGCGTCGGCGCTCGGGTCGGGTTGGTTATGGGTTTCCATGGACTACTCTCTGATCCTTTCCCAATAAGTGAAGATAAACTAAGCCGCTATTCCTGTGATTCGCGATCCACGTTATCCGCCGCTAAAGGCCGGGCACGGACGCTGAACTGGCAGGACCCATGGCCCTCGCGCATACAAGTCCCAAGATGGACATCGGCGTCGAGCAGCTGCGACATCATCCGCTCTTCCATGTCACAGATCTCCCGGTGATCTTTGACCACGGCAAAATAGGGGCAGGTGATCGCGTGGAGCACAAAACCATCGCCTGAGCGGGTCACCTCGCTCTGGAAGCCCTTTTGCATGAGCAGGCTGGCCAGGCCATAGAGGCGATCTTCCATGGCGCGGCCGTGGACCTCGCTCGCGAACTCGCCGGCCAGGCGCTGGCTGACGCGGTCCAGCAGCTGGGTGTAGGCGGCCGGGCCAAAAGTGGCGAGGGCCTCCTCCAGCAGCAGGCGGGCCAGCGTGCCATAGTCTTTCGGGAAGAGCTCCTGGGCCTTGTTGGTCAGTCGGTAGACGTAAAACGGCCGGCCCACATCGCCACGCACCCGGAGCGCATCGACCGCGCCTTCGGCCATGAGGTGGCTGAGCTGCTCGCGGACGGCGGTCGCCGTGACCCCCAGACCCACCTCGAGCTCTTTGATCGACGCCTGGCCCCGCTTTTGCAGCAGGCGCAGAATGGCCATGCGGGGGGTCTGCTGGGTGAGTGTGCTCACGGATTGCTCGTTGGCCATCGACGGCGCTCCCTCCTGTTTTTGGCTATCGGCGATTGCCTCAACCTTCATTATACTCGACCCGGGGCGCGCTTGTCAATTTTCGCAGGAGAAACTGTGTAAAGGGGTTGGGGGTTGGGGGTTGGGGGTTGGGAGGTGGGGGTTGTAGGGTAGGGGGTGGATGTTGCGGCATGCTATTTGCGGCGGGGCGGGGACGGCGCTGGGAGTTAGGCGCCGGCGTAGTTTGTAGAAAGGTGGCGAAGTTATGGCGATCAAGTTTGGGGTGTTTGTGCCCCAGGGGTGGCGGATGGATCTGCTCGATTTCGCGGACCCGGTGGAGAAATACGAGGCGATGACGCGGGTGGGGCAGGAAGCCGAGCGGCTGGGTTATGATTCGATCTGGGTCTATGACCACTTCCATACCGTGCCGACGCCGGAGCTGGAGAGTGTCTTCGAGTGCTGGACGATCACGGCCGGGCTGGCCCGCGATACGAAAACGATTCGCCTGGGCCAGATGGTGACCTGCAACGGCTACCGCAACCCGGCCCTGCTGGCGAAAATCGCGTCCACGGTGGACGTGCTGAGCCATGGCCGGCTCGACTTCGGCATCGGTGCGGGGTGGTACGAGCACGAATACCGGGCCTATGGCTATGACTACCCCGATGGCCCGACGCGTCTGAAAATGTTGGGCGATGCCCTGCAGATCATTCACGCGATGTGGGCCGCGCCCTACGCTACCGTGGAGGGCGCGTACCACCGGGTGCGGGGCGCGATTAACGAGCCGAAGGGCGTGCAAAAGCCCCACCCGCCGATCTGGGTCGGGGGCGGGGGAGAGAAGGTCACGCTCAAGCTGGTGGCGAAGTATGCCGACGCCTGCAATGTCGGCGGCTGGGACCCGGATGTCTATCGCCACAAATTCTCAGTGGTGCGCGAGCATTGTGCGACGGTGGGCCGGGACTACAGCGCGATCTTGAAGAGCAGCGAGGTCTTTCTTTATCTGACGGACCACCCGGAGCGTATCGACCAGGAGATCGCCCATCTCTCGCCGGCGGTACAGGAAGAGATCCATAGCCGGTTCCTGGTGGCGACTCCGGCGACGGCCAAATCCCGGCTCCTGGCGCTGGTCGACGCCGGGGTCGAGTATTTTATCGTCTATTTGTTCAACGCGGCCCGGCTGGAGCCGGTGCAGCAATTCGCCCAGGAGGTGCGGCCGGCGTTTCGCTGATCGTCAGACGGCCAACGCCGGGCGGCCCCCTAGCGGCCCGGCGTTGGCCGTTGTGGCCGGCGCGGGGCTAGACACGCTCGACGGCGCCGTTGCTGCGCACTTCGACGGCGGGTGGCGGCACAGGCGTCGCCCCGTCCGGGGTTGTGGTGGCGGCCGTGGTGATCGGGGGTGTGACGGCGAGCTCGTCATGGCCGTGGGTCACCGATTCGCGAAACTCGCGGATGCCACTGCCCAGCGTCTTACCCAGCTGGGGCAGCTTGCCCGGGCCGAAGATGATCAGCACGATCAGCAGGATCAGCACCAGGTGGGTGGGCTGTAAGATTCCTTCAAACATAGTGTCCTCCTTTGATCTCCGGCCGGCCCGACCGCTGACGATATATGCCGGAGTCGTGATCCGCTATTCTAAACTTCGCAACAAGCTTCACCGCTTGCTCAGGATACTGTTGATTAGTTTACTCGTTCGGGGCCGCTATGGATTGCTGCCGGTCCCACCTTCCAGCGGGTGACTTTCTCGCTCAATACGCATCACGGACGGCGGCAACGGCCGATACACCCTTAATTATACCTGTTCGCGACCGGCAAAAGCAACAGGGGATTTTACATTTATCGGTTAATTTTTACAGAGTCTTGTGAGCGCGAAAGCCACGCCGCTTTAGCGGCAGTGGATGAAGCGCCACAAGGCCGGGCTAGGCTCATATAGTCCCCACAAGGTCTGATAGCGCGCGCTTCCGGTTAAGTGCCCTTTTGGGCTTCGATGTACCGCTGGATGGTATCCGCCGAGATATTGCCTGCCGTGGACGCCAAGAAGCTGGGGGTCCACAACGTCGGCAGCTTGGTCCGCACCGGCCTTGTCGCTAGTTCCAGCACTTCCCACCCTTGCCCACTACACACCACGCGGATAATGCGGTCGCCATCGGTGGCGCTGGCCCCGGTCAGATATTTGCGGCGGCGCTGGGGACACCAGATCAGGTGATACACGATTAGGTGGACCCGGTGTTTGTCGCGCCAGTATTCCATGTGGCCCATCCCGTGTGCTCCCCCCTGCTATAATGGTCAGTGGGTCCTCCTCCCGATTATAGCCCAGCAAATGTATATTGTCAATGAATTTTGGCAATCTATTGACAAACAAACATACTTTGCTATATAATGGAGCCATGAACCCGATGCCCAAACGCAAAGTCCTCCTGCTCACCGACAAAGCGGCGGAACTGCTCCCGCGCTTGGCCGGGAAGTATCATAAGCAAGGCGACTATGTGAGCCACCTGATTGAAGTAGCGGCGGAACAGCAATCGGCGGTGGCGCCCGCCCTGGCGCGGCTCACGGAACTAGAGCAGGAAATTGCCCGGTTGCGCGCGCAACTGCTGAACCAAACCACGCCGGCCGACCGATGATCGTTCACCAGAGTTGCAAGTACCGCTTGGTCCTCAACCGGCAGCAAGAAGCCGCGCTGCTGGAAACGTTGGATCGGTGTCGGGAGTTGTACAACGCGGCGTTGCAGGAACGGCGGGAAGCCTACCGCCTCGCGGGCAAAACGCTCACGTTCGCGCATCAATCGGCGGAATTACCGCTCGTCAAAGTAGCGCGGCCCGAATACCGCAACGTGTTCAGCCAGACCTTGCAGGACGTATTGCACCGGCTAGATCGCGCGTACCAGGCGTTCTTTCGCCGGGTCAAGGCGGGCGAAAAGCCAGGCTTCCCGCGCTTTCAGGGCCGTAACCGCTACGACTCGTTCACCTACCCGCAGTACGGCAACGGGGCCACGCTGGAACACGACGGCGGCAAGTGGGGCACCCTCACCCTGGCGAAGCTGGGCACCCTGAAAGTCCGAATGCACCGCCCGGTACAGGGCACGATTAAGACAGTTACCATCCGCCGCGACGGGGATCAATGGTTCGTCTGTTTCTCCTGCCTGGTGGAAGCCACGCCCCTGCCGGAAACCGACACGGCGACGGGGGTGGACCTGGGGCTGCTGCACTTTGCGACATTGGCCGATGGGTCCACTATCGAAAACCCTCGGCACTTGCGGCGCGCATTGGGAAAGCTCAAAAAAGCGCAGCAACAGCTATCGCGCTGCAAACGCGGCAGCCATCGGCGGGCGCGGGCCAAGCAGACCGTCGCCCGCTTGCACCGCAAGGTGCGCAATCAGCGCGCCGACTTCTGCCACAAAGCGGCCCGCCAATTGGTGAACCGTTACGGGACGATGGTATTTGAGGACTTGAAGGTGCGGAACATGGTGCAAAACCATAGCCTCGCGCTTTCGATTAGCGATGCGGGGTGGGGCCAGTTCGTACAGTGTTGTGTCGTCAAGGCTGCGAGCGCCGGGCGGCACATCGTGTTCGTGGACCCGCGATACACCAGCCAAGTATGTAGCGGCTGCGGAGCCATTCGTAAGAAAGAGCTATCCGAGCGCTGGCACTCTTGCGGCGTGTGTGGCACCGAACTGGACCGGGACCATAATGCCGCGATCAACATCGCCCGGCTGGGATGCAGCCAACATGCCTATGGGCGTGTAGAAGCCGCGCCGCTTTAGCGGCAGCGGTACATCACACAGGCGCGCCGGGCTACCAGACGCCGAGCAGCAAGACGGTCAGGGCCGCGGCGCTGGTGCTGAACAGGAGCAGCCAGAGTAACGGGTTGCGGCGCCAGAGCGGCCAGCCGTCGGCGGGGCGATCGGCGACAGCGGTGAAGGCCAGCACGGCCAGGTTGCCGAGCAGCAGGATACGCCAGACGGGGCTCGCGGTGAGGCCATAGAGCACGGCCGCGGCGATC
>DATGEF010000854.1:0-3435 GCA_035310405.1 Chloroflexia bacterium
TCGGCGACCTGGCGCCCGACTTCACCGTAGACGGAGTTGCCGGCGACGAAATCACCTTGAGCCAGTACCGCGGCCGGCAACCGGTCTGGCTCGACTTCTGGCAGGCCGGCTGTGTGTACTGCCTCCAGGAGATGGCCGATATTCAGCCAATCGCGCAAACCTATGCGGACAAAGGCATCGCGGTCATTGGCGTGAACGTCGGAGACGCGCCGCAGCAGGTCCAACAATTTATTCGGGCCAAAGGCTACACCTGGCATTTCGGGATCGACCGCGCGGGCGTGGTCGCCGACCAATATTGCAGCACGGCGGTGCCGACCGATCTCTTCATCAACCGTGATGGCGTGATCCAAGCCATCCTGGTCGGGCGCGCCGGGCGTACCCAACTCAGAATGGCGCTCGACTCCTTGCTCCGCCCCTGACCGCTACACATTGCTGGCGCGTGTGCCGCACCCCCCCTGTTCCCGCTTGACGTACTGCGGCGCCTATGCTACGATCATAACAGGCCCGCCGCCCCGCGAGAGCGGGTGGCGCACACCGGCCGGGATGCGGGCGCAGCGTAAGGAAGGAAGCGGCAATGGCTACCGCGCGACATACGGGGCGATTCTGGACGCTGGCTAGTCTCGTGGGCAGCGCCGTGTTGCTGGCGTCTTGCGCGGCGGGCGATGTACCCACGGCCACGCCGGTCGCGGCGCCGACCGCGCCGCCAGCGCCGGGCGCCGTCGATTACGGTGTGCCCAAAAACCCGCACATCGCGGCCCTGGGGCCCGTCGATCTGCATGTGCTGTTCGCCGCCGACTATTACCAGGTCAAGCCGGTGACCGCGGTGATCGCCGCCTTCATGCAGATGTATCCCAACGTCAAGATCACCGTCGACGGGCTGGACTGGGGTCAGATCCCGGCGCGCATCCGCACCGAGATCGCCGAGGGCCAGGTCAGCATCGACCTGGCCCACCAGCATGCGTTCGTCATGGGCGCCCAGGGCTACGCCGAGCCCCTGGACGACCTCTGGCCGCAGATCGACGCGAGCACGCTGATGCCCGGGTCGATTGAAGACACCACCTGGAAGGGGGTCCATTACGGCGTGCCCCTGGACATCAATAGTCTCTTTACCATCTATCGCAAAGATCTGTACCAGAAAGCGGGCATCCCGGAGCCGGGCCCGACCTGGACCTATGCCCAGGCGCGCGCCGATGCGCGCAAGCTGACCCAGAATGACGTCTACGGGATCGCGGTCGACCCCGGGGCCTGGGGGATGTCGGGGCATGTGCGGGCCAATGGCGGCGATTTGCTGAGCGCCGACGGCAAGACGGCCACGCTGGCGACGCCCCAGGCCAGCGAGATCTTGCAATACATGAGCGACCTGATCCGGGTCGACCATGTCAGCCCCCCGCCGCCCGCCGCCGGGCAGCGCTACGACCCGGTGACCCAGTTCTGGGCCGGCAAGGTGGCGATCCTCTGGACCGGCCCGTGGGACCTCGGCCGTATCCGCAACGAAGCGCCAGCGGCGTTCAAAGCGGCATGCCCCAACCTCTCCTGCATCGGCACGACGACCCTGCCCCATGGGATGACCGGCGCGACGACCGGCTCGGTGCAAGGCGGGGGCAGCCTGTTTGTGCCTAAAGGGGCCCAGCACAAAGAGGTGGCTTTCGAACTGATGCGCTGGTATCTGTCGCCCGTCTACCAGCTGGCGATGGTCACGGACCAGGCGCGCTACCCGGTGCTCAAGGCCCTCTATAGCGATCCCGTGCTGACCGGCGACCCGTTGAGCGCCCCCTTCTTCGCGCAACTGCAGAGCGCCCACCCCTATAAGCTGGAGGCCAATCCGCAGGCCGACCAGGCCTGGGCCGATGCGGTGACGGCGATCCTGGCCGGGGCTCCGGCCGTCGATACCCTCAAAAGCGCGCAACAAAAAGCCCAGAGCGGGCTGGACGCCGTCAAGTAGCGTTCGCCCGCCTGGGCCCCATGCTGCCCACGCCGCGCTATTTGATGACCAGGTCCGGCCGCGCCGGCAGCCCCGAATCATACGGCTTGGCGATGACGATCAGGCGGTGGTCGTCGATGCCATAAGGGTAGCAAGTGATCAGGGTCAGCGTCTGGTCGGGGGTCGGGTCCATGAACTGGGCGTTTTGCGCTTTCTGCTCTTCGCTGGCCCCATCTTCGAGCACGATGCGGATATCCTGGACGATGTAGAGATACTCGCGGTCTTCCGTGTAGATATGGATCTCGTCGCCGCGCTTGGTCTCGTGCAGGTTCTTGAAGACCTCGCCTTTCCAGTCCACATGGCCTGAGATTACGACGTTGCCCACCTGGCCGGGATTCGCGGTGCCGTCATGGTGCCCGGCCGCGTACTCCGCCACCTTCCAGCGGCTCAGTTGCTGGTCGTTTTTGCCAGGGATCATCTCCCACCCCACCGGCACCACCGGGCTGGAGATGCCGACGCTCGGGATATCGATCTTGATCGGCGGTTTTGTCTGCGCGATGCCGACAAAACTGGCGATGCTAGGTTCCGTATTCAGGGACTTCAACGGCACCTGGTCGACGACGACTTGATTGCTGGGCGCGGAGCTTGCCGAGGAGGTGCTCCCGCTACTGGTGCTATCGGGCGCGGCCGGCAGCCCGAGGTCGAGCCCGGCCGCTGCATCGTGCTGCGCATTAATGGCCTGGGTGGTCTGGGCGGTGGAATACATCTGGTAGCCGAGATAGCCGCCGACGCCCAGCATCAGCAAGAGCCCCACGGCGATCAGCAGGTTGCCCAGGCGGCGCACCCAGGGCGCGGGCCCGACCTTCGCCGGCCGCACCCCCGCCGCGACGGGCGGCACGTCCGCCCCCACGGTCGGCGCTTCGGGATGGGCGGGTTGAATCTGGCTTTCGATCATAGTACTTGGCCCCACCGGTCGTAGCTTGGATCGTAGCAGGCTAGGCAAGGGTGCTGCTACAAGGATCGCGAATCACAGCGCCGGGAATGACGGCGCCTCTAGTTAGTAGACGCTAATGATCGGCGTTTGGTTCTCGTTCCCAGTATACCATAGAAAGCCTTGTCTTCGCACTTTCACGTCCACTTAATGTCCAGCGGGGCCGCACTAAAGCTTGCCGGCCAGGATCGGCGGGCTGGTAGGCTGGTCGACCTTGCTGGACTCCACGGTAATGGCCGCCAGGGTGTAAGCACCGGGGGGCCCGGGCAGCTGGAACAGTAAGAGGCCCTGGCCCTGGATGGGACGGAAGACGTCGACGGCGATCGGGGTCTGGCCTTTGATCAGCCAGAGCTCATACAGCTTGCCATCGGGCGCTGTAGGCAGGTCGCGCGTCGCCAGCACGGCCTGGCCGGTAGCCGGGTCCAGCCAGATCTGGACATGGGCGGTCGCGGGGCTGCCGGTGAGCACGGTCGCTTTGGCCTGGCTGCTGGCCAGGATGCGCGCCAGGGCGTCGCGTTCGGCG
>DATGEF010000855.1:0-5811 GCA_035310405.1 Chloroflexia bacterium
CCATCTCGGCGCTCAGCCGGACATGGGTCCAGAGCCGGGGGAAAGGGATGGACCGCAGCCGAAAATTCGCCGGCAAGTCGAAATCAAATAACGCTCGGGCGTCCCGTTCTTCCGAGTTGACATAACACGAAAAACGGTGCGCTTGCGCACCAGGCGTGTGTGTCAGCTCCCGCAGCAAATTCGCGCTATAGTGCTCGGTCCCCGTCCGTGTCCCGCGCACCGCCCGGCTGGCGTCGATTCCAATCTGCATGCTCGGTCTTAGCGCTCCTGGATACGTATTTGATACGCTAATGATGCGATTATGATGGGATTACACGGGCTACAGGCCACAGATCGTTGGCGAATAGGACAACGCCACGGCGTTGTCCTATTCGGCGTCCGTGCGGTCACGGAAAGAGAAAAGCCAGGGCTGCGGTGAGAGTGGCCACGGGATCGCGGGGGTAGTCGTGGCCCAGGCCGGGCAGATCAATCAAGCGGCAGGGAAGGCCATGGGCGGTCAACGATTCCACCAGGGCGCGAATCGCGGCTTGTGGCGCAGCCCCATCGGCGGTGCCCAGCAGCACCACACCACGCAGCCCACGTGCCGCGGCCCCTGGCAGCAGCGGGAGCCAGGCATCGGGGGTGTCCATCAGGGGGCCGCCCGGCCCCAGCAGCACAAAGCCCGTGGCCGGCAGGGTGCCGCTAAGTGCCGCCCGTAGCGCTATTTCGCCGCCCCGCGAAAAGCCGGCGATCACCACCCGCGCCGGGTTGAGTGGATAGGCGGCGGCCAGGGCGGCGTAATGATCCGCAATTTCGGTCAGCGCCGTGGCGTGGTCGTCCCAGATATACATGTTCGGCCCGACCATCTGCGACGATTGGATGGCGGCTAGCAGCCAGCCCTGGGCGGTGATCGGTTCCCAGGCGGCCACGTCGGGCGCGGCGCGCTGGGTATTGCCGTGCAGGCTAAGGAACAATGGATAGCCGCCGGGCGGTGGGTCGCCGGGTGGCACGCGTACCACTCGCTCCGGCTGGGCGGTCGCCAGGGCCGCGGTCTCGCGTTCGCGGTGCCGGGTCGCCAGCGCCTCAAACGCCGGGTGGCCTTGCAGCGCCACCCATGAAGGGGTTTGCCAGATCAGATGCTCGCCATACCAGCCGCCCCGATCGAGTACCTCTTCGATCAGCCGCAGTGCCTCGTCAACTTGCCCTACCCGCACGGCCATGCACGCCCGCAAATACAGAATTTGCTGTGCCGCATCAGGAAACGCTGCGCCTGCGTCCACCAGTAGGTCCAGCACCTCGCCGTATTTTTGCTCCCCATAGAGCCGCATCACGGCGGTGTTCAGGTCGTTGAAGGTCTCGTAGGGCACAAAATTATCTCCTTTAGATCTTTTGCGCAACTGCGCAAATTTTCTTGCATGAATGCTCAGCACTCGGCGTTAGCTTGCCGCGGCGAGCAGGCGGGCGATCGCGGGGATGACGAGGTTGGGCCGGATGGCCTGCATCTCCGGGCCGCCTTCTACCTCGTGGCGATCCGGGTCCAGGAAGTGGCCCGGCTGGGTGCCTGGCGCGCGGATGACGATGTTCTGCTCCGGCGCGCCCCATGGCCCCCAGATGCGCTCGTCGCTCGGGCCGTAGAGGCGCAGCGTGGGGGCGCCGACGGCCGTGGCGATATGGAGCGGCCCGCTGTCCACCCCCAACACCAGACGACAGCGGGCGAACAAGGCGCCCAGCTGTCCCAGAGTCGTCTGGCCCGCCAGGCTACGGGTCATCTCGCGCTTATCGCCCGGTATCTGGGCGCGGATGGCCTCGATCAACGGGCTTTCCGCCGCACTTCCGGTAAACATCAGCCGGTGGCCGTGGTCGAGTAACCACTCGGCTACGGCCGCCCAGCCGGCCAGCGTCCAGAGCTTCAAGGAGCCGTTCGTCCCCGGGTGGATGGCACTGGTCTGCACGCCGTCCGGCGGATCGAGAATCTGTGCGGCCCACGCCTGCTCCTCCGGGGTGAGCGGAAATTGCAGGGTGGGGCGCTCGACGCCCGCGTCCAGGTTGCCGCCCGGCGCGCCGGTGATGATCGTGTCGACGAGATCCAGATCCTGTTCGACCTCGTGCCGGCCCGGCTGGTAGGGCACCGCGTGGCTGAGAAACGGTGCCGTGGCCGGCAGATCGTAGCCACACCGCACCGGGATGCGGGCCTGCTCGATAAGCAAGGCGCCCCACCAGTAGTCGAAGCGCAGGACCACGGCCAGGTCATAATGGCCATCCCGTAACGTGTGGGCGGCCTGGCGCAGCAGCGTATAGGGCTGCCAGGGGCGCTCTGGCCGGGCCACGATCCCCGGGAAGGGCAGCGTCTCGACGGCATCCAGGGCCGGTTGCCGGTCCCAAACAGCCCGGCCCCAGGGGCCGACCAGCCCCACCAGGTGCGCGTCCGGATAGGCGGCGCGCAGCCGCGCGAGTGCCGGGGTAGCGAAGAGCAGGTCCCCGAGGTGGTCTGGCCGGATCACCAAAATGCGGCGCGGGGCCCCCGGCGGGGGAAAGGGGCGCCGGGGCGGAAAGACCAGGCGCACGGCCCCATCGCGCAGCCGCTGGCGGATCAAGAGCTGGCCCGTTGCAGCAGCAGGGCCACGGCGAAGAGCAGCAGCTCGACGCCGAAGAGGGCGATGACGATCGCGGGCGGCGCCCACACCGGCGTGGCGTCTTCGAGCAGGCGCTCCTCGGGAGCCAACACCCGGCCCGGCCGGTAGCGCGGCGCCAGCAGTAGCCCGGCGACGATGCCACTAATAAACCCGCCGATATGCGCATAATTGTCGATTCTGCTCGCCTGGCTTAGATCAATGACCAGATTCAGGCCGGCGATGGTTATGGCATTCCAGAGCCAGGTCCGTCCAAACGCGCCCAGGAGTCGCCGATGCAACCAAAAATAAGCGCTGACTACACCCACCAGGCCAAAAAGTGCTCCCGAGGCGCCCACGGAAGGGTACGGGCTGAAGGCAAAGGATGCAATACTCCCGGCAAGGCCGGAGACAAAGTACATCGCCACAAACCGTCCCCAGCCATAAAAACGCTCGACCTGCTGCCCAAACAGATAGATACCATAGCCGTTAAAGGCGAGATGAAGAAAACCTGCGTGGAGAAACATCGCGGTTATTAATCGCCAGTATTGCCCTTTCACAATTAAGTCATTCGCTTTTTCGCCTAAATCGCGTAAGACCTGATCGTTCTGCGATCCCCCAGAGGCCTCTTCCAACAGCCAGACGACGACCAGTATGCCGAGCAGGATATTGGTGGCTCGGGGTTGGAAGACGGGCAGGCGGAGCCAGACGGGCGCCGGGCGGCTGGTCGGGCTGCGTTCACCGGGCGGCGCGAGGACCGTCGCGGGATCAACGGGTTGCATAGCACATTATACGGGCAAACTATGTTATATTGCCAGGCATAGAGGTCGTACATAGGCCGTATCAAGGAGGTCACCGGGCATGCATCAGCGCTATACAGCCCACTTCCAGGTCCGCTCCTTCGACATCGACTCGTGGGGCGAGCTGTCCGCCCGTATGCTGGCCGCCTATATGGAGCAGACCGCCTGGGAGGCATCCGACGCTGCCGGCTTCAGCACGGACTGGTATCGCGAACAGGGCACGGCCTGGTTCATCCGCCGCCTGACGCTGGCCCGGCGCGGCCCGATCGCCTACCAGGATGCGCTGGCCGCCACGACCTGGATCTCCAATATCCAGCGGGTGCGCTCTAGCCGGGAGTACGAGCTGCACGGTCCGGCCGGGGCGCTGGTGGCCGCCGGACGCGCCGATTGGGTCTATATGAACGTGACCCGCGGCACGCCGACCGGCATCGACCGCCAGATCGTGGCCGGGTTCGAGACCGGGCCGCCCACCCCCCTCCTCGTCACGCCGGCCGAGGCCGCCCCGCTGCCGGCCCTCGGGCGACATTTCACCAGCACGCGCCGCGCTTATCGCGCCGAGGCGGACTCGGCGGGCCATATCAACAACACGGTCTACCTGGCCTGGCTGGACGAAGCGCTGGCCGAGGCCCTTGCCGCGGCCGGCCTGCCCCTCGCCGCCCCCGCCCGGCCCGGCTTACGGCTGCAAGGCGTCTGGTATGTCGTCGATTATCTGCGCTCGGCCTTGGCGGGCGATGCGGTAGCGATCGGCAGCCGCTTGATCGGCACGGCCAACCCCGATCTCCTGGAGTGGACCCAGGAAATCACGCGATCGGATGGGGAAGCGCTCCTGCGTTGCCGTTCTCTCCAGCAGATCTGCGGCCTGGACGCGGGTGCGCCCCGGCCCGCCGGCATTATCAAGGCGCTGACCTCCGAGGCCGGCCCCGGAATTTGACAACGCTGCGCTGCCAGGGCGTCGATACGCCGCAGATACGAGACAGGAGGTTGCACCGCGTATGCCGACGATCCCGCGCGAGCAGGCGAAGCTGCCGCTGGTCCTGAGCCTTGATATCGGCTCTTCGTCGATCCGCACGATGATCTTCGACGCCGCCGGCGATGACCTGGCCGGGCTGGCGGCGAGGACGATCTATCCCCTGGAGCTGACCGACGACGGCGGCGTCACGGCCGGCATCGACACGATCCTGGAGAGCGTGTTTAGCGCTCTGGACGATGTACTAGCCGCCGCCGGGCCATTGGCCGGCCAGATCGCGGCGGTCGCCGCGTGCAGCCTGGTCGGTAATGTGCTGGGCGTCGACGCCGAGGGCCGGCCCACCAGCCCAGTCTATTTCTGGGCCGATACGCGCCCCGCGGCCGATACGGCGGACCTGCGCCGGCGGATCGACGGCGCCGCCTGGCACCAGCGCACGGGGACTGTGATTCACACCAGCTATCTGCCGGCGCGCTTTCTCTGGCTGGCCCGGACGGCCCCGGATCTGCTGGCCCGCACCGCGTACTGGATGTCGCTGGGCGAATATCTCTATTGGCGCCTCTTCGGCACGCGGGCGTGCTCCCTTTCCGTCGCCTCCTGGTCCGGCTTGCTGAACCGGACCACCCTGACCTGGGATGCCGAAACGCTCGCGCTGTTGCCCATCCGGGAAGCGCAGCTTTCGCCGCTGATCGACGTCGACGCCCCCTTGCACGGGCTGACGGGTGCGTTCGCGGCCCGCTGGCCCGCCCTGGCCGGCATCCCCTGGCTGCCGGTGGTGGGCGATGGGGCGACGGCCAACCTGGGGAGTGGCTGCACCACCGCGGATCAGATCGCGGTGACGGTCGGGACCAGTGGCGCCCTGCGGGTCGTCGTCACGGACCCGATCCCGACGGTGCCGCCCGGCCTCTGGGTGTACCGGGTCGACCGGCGTCGGGCGCTGCTCGGCGGCGCGCTGAGCAACGGCGGGAATCTCTTCGACTGGATGCGGCGCAACCTCAACCTGGCCTACCTGACCGACCTGGAGGGCGAGATCGCGCGGCAGCCCCCCGACGGCCACGGCCTGACGGTCCTGCCCTTCCTGGCCGGCGAGCGGAGTCCCGGTTGGGCGCCGGATGCCGTGGCCACGATCACCGGCTTGCGCCTGGCGACGACCGCGCCCGAGATCCTGCGCGCCGGGCTGGAGGCGGTCGCCTATCGCTTCGCCCTCATTTTCGCCGGGCTCCAGCCGCAAGTGCCGGCCACCCGTTATTTTATCGCCAGCGGCGCGGGCCTTTTGCACTCGCCCTCCTGGATGCAGATTATGGCCGACGTGCTCGGCATGCCGGTGATCGCCTCGGGTGAGCCGGAGGCCAGCAGCCGGGGCAATGCCCTGTTGGCGTTGGAGGTGCTGGGGGCCATCCCGGGGGCCCAGACCCTGGCCGGGGGAGTGAGCGCCACCTATACCCCGGATGCAGCCCAC
>DATGEF010000856.1:0-8652 GCA_035310405.1 Chloroflexia bacterium
CACCTTGGCAAGGTGATGCTCTACCACTGAGCCACTTCCGCAACCTGCGACCGCATTATACCAAAGGTTGGGGGCGGCTGTCAAGCGGTGTGCCGGCTTCCTCGGGGGCGCCGCCCTCGACGGCCGGCTCATAGTGGACACGGACTTTTTTGATCCGGCGGCGGTTCATCTCGGCGACTGTAAAGGTGATCCCATGCCAGGCCACGGTGTCGCCCTGATCGGGGATGCGGCCCTGGCGCTCCAGAATCAGCCCAGCCACCGTGCTCTCGATCTCGGGGTCCTTGATGCGCAGCTCCAGCGCTTCGACGACGTCCTGTAACGGCAGATTTCCGGCGACCAGCAGATCATGGTCGTCCAGCCGCTGCAAGGGGGCCTCTTCGTGCTGGAACTCGTCCTGGATGTCGCCGACGATCTCTTCCAACAGGTCTTCCAACGTGAGCATGCCGGACACCCCGCCGAACTCATCCACGGCGATGGCCAGGTTCTGGCGGCTTTGTTGGAGCTCCCGCAGCAAGTTGCCGACCGGCTTGGTCTCCGGCACGAAGACGACCGGATGGGCGATCGTTTCGAGCGGCTGGTCGATGTGTCCCTCGATATACGCGCCGAGCACATCTTTGGCAAAGATCATGCCGGTGATGTTCTCCCGGTCTTGCTGGTAGATCGGGATGCGGGAGTAGCCCGATTTGCGGACCAGGGGCCCGGCTTCGGCGATCGTCATCTGCGCCGCGAGCTCGAACATATCCGGCCGCGGCACCATCACATCGCTCACCCGGTGGTCGGTGAAATCGAAGATATTGCGGATCATCTCCTGCTCCGTGGCGGTCACCACGCCTTCGTCTTCACCGGTCTCGACCATCGAGATGATCTCTTCCTCGGTGATGCTCGGCATTTGGGCTTTGCCGCGCCCGCCCAGCAGATGCACGATCAGGTTCGTGGTGCCGGTGAGGAACAGGACCGCCGGCCAGGTCACGCGGGCCAGGAGGGTCACGAAGCCCGAGACGCGCAGCGCGATCGGCTCGGCCAGCTCGATGCCCAGAGTTTTCGGCACCAGCTCCCCGAAAATGAGGCTCATGAAGGCGACGGCGATCGTCACGCCGATAAAGGCGAGGGTGTTGGCGGTGTCTTTGGAGAATTGGAAAGGGGCCGCCACCAACATCCGGGTCGCGATTTCGACCAGGCTCACGGCGCCGAAAGCCGAGGCAAAAAAGTTGGTCAGCGTCACGCCGACCTGCACCGTGGCGATGAAAGTCCGCGGATTTTCGAGCAAGCGATGCACCCGCTCGGCCGAGGGGTTGCCGTCGTTGGCGAGCTGCTTGATCCGCGCGCGGCGCACCGAGACCGTGGCGATCTCGGCGGCGTTTAAAAAGGCATTAATCAAAATCAAGACCGCGATAATGCCGAGGTCCAGGAACGTATTATCCACCCACTGCTCCTTGATATCCGGGGGCGTTGCTACCCGGTAGGCCCGGCTACCGGGTAGGTGTGCTCACGCCAGCTGTCCGGCGATCTTTCTATTCTACCATGTTTTGCCGCCCTGGCCCGCAAGTTACGGACCACGACCTCGCGCGGGGGCCGGCTTGAGCGGAAATTGAGCAGGGCCTGGGCTTTCCAACCGCGCCCCGGATCAGGCATAATACAGGCAGGATACTGGTAAAGGATGAGAGTAGATGCATCAGTTTCCGACGCCCCAACCTCCAGATGAGGCAATGGAAGCCGAACTACGCCGACGTATTGCCGCCGGTGAAACCGCCACGATCGAATTGAAGCGCAAACCCCCTCGCCCCGCAGAACTCGCCGAGCGAATCTGCGGCATTGCTAATACCCGCATGGGGGGAGCAATTATCTTCGGGGTAACAGATGATCCCCGGACCATCGTCGGCGTCCCCAATCCCCCCCTGGCGATTGACCTAATCCATCGGGCAGTGCGCCTGGTCCACCCGCCGTGATTATATGGCGGCCCTCAATGTGGGCGACCGGACGGCCGGGCGCGATTTGCAAGAGATGGTGCAAGAGGGGATTTTGGTGGCCAAGGGAAATACTATCGCCCGGCGCTATTACCTACCCTAAGGGGAATCATGCCCAGCTGGACGCGCGATAGCGGCGCCGACGGAAGGGTGGTACGGGCCAGCGAAAGGCTAGCAGAATGGCGCGAGTGGGGCCGGAATGGCGCGAGTGGAGCGCGAGTTTGGCGCGAGTGGAGCGCGAGTTTGGCGCGAATGGCGCAACAGGAGCAAATCTATGCAAAAAGTAGAAGTAAGAACACGCGCGGGAGGGGCACGGCGATGACGACGCGCGCACAATCTGGGTACCTGGTCCTGGCCGATATCTCGGGCTATACCTCGTTCCTGGCCGGAACTGAGTTGGAGCATGCCCAGGAGATCCTCGGCGAGCTACTGGAGGTGATCGTCACCTCCTTGGCGCCGACCCTGACCCTTTCCAAGCTGGAGGGGGACGCCGTGTTCGCCTATGCGCCGGAGGCCCGGCTGGCGCGCGGCGAGCTGCTGCTGGAGATCGTCGAGGCCACCTACCTGGCCTTCAAAAACCGCGTCGAGAACGTCCACCGCCATACCACCTGTGAATGCGCCGCCTGCCGCGCCATTCCCACCCTGGACCTGAAATTCCTGGCCCATTATGGGCACTACATCCTGCAAAGTGTGGCCGGGCGGCAGGAAGTGGTCGGCTCCGATGTCAACCTGGCCCATCGCTTGCTGAAGAATCACGTCGCCGAGACGACGGGCTGGCGTGCCTATGCCCTCTTTACCGGGGCCTGTATCGCGCAAATGGGCGTGCCGGCCACGGCCATGCATGCGCAGGTCGAAACCTACGAGCATCTGGGTGAGATCCCGACCTATAGCCGCGACCTGGCCGCCCGCTATCGGGAATTGCTGGCGGCGCGCCAGGTCGTCGTCGCCCCGCAGGACGCCGACGCGACCTTGACCCATGACTTCCCGGCCCCGCCGGCGGTGGTTTGGGACTGGCTGACCGACCCCCAGAAGCGCACGATCTGGCAGACGCCGCGCCACGCCACCTGGCGGGCGGGGACGCGGCCGGAGGGCGGCCTGGGGGTCGGCGCCCGGAACCACTGTGCGCATGGCAAGACCCGGGTGGTGGAAGAGATCCTCGATTGGCGACCCTTCGAGTACTACACCTCCCTGGAGGTCGTGCAAAGCAAGCCGCCGGCGCAGTTGACCAGCACCAGCCGCCTGGAGCCGATCGCCGGCGGCACCCGCCTGCACTACACCGCCCAGACGCCGATGCCGCTGCCTCGCTGGCTCGTCCGGCCCGTGTGCCGCATGATCCTCCTCCGGGTGAACAAGCTCGAAGCACTCTGGGCTAGCCTGGATCGCTGCCTGGTGGACGCCCAGGCGCGCGAGGTGGCGGCCGCCGAGGCCGGCTAACCGCTACGGCTACGGTGGCCCGCCCAGGGCTGGCGCGGGGACTTCGGGTCCGGCGCCCGGGGCCGGCGGGACCGCCGTGGCCCCGATCTGCTGGAACGCGGTGAGCGTGCCCCGTTCCGCGGCCTGGTTGGCGACGCGGATGGCGCTGCGGATGGCCCGGGCATTGGAGCGGCCATGGGCTTTGATGACCAGGCCTTGCACGCCGAAGAGGGGCGCCCCGCCATACTCGGCGTAATCCATGCGCCCGCGGACGCGCCGGAAGGCGGGGGTGAGCCCCGCGGCCAGCACCTTGGTCAGCAGGCTGGAGGTGAGCTCCTCGCGCAGCAGGCCGAGGATCATGCTGCCCAGCCCCTCGGCCAGCTTGATCACCACGTTGCCCGTGAAGCCGTCGGTCACGATCACGTCGGCGATGCCGGCTGGGATATCTTTGGCCTCGACATTGCCGATGAAGTTCAGCCCAGCGGCCTGGAGGAGCGGGAAGGCCTCCTGCACCAGGGCATTGCCCTTGACCTCCTCTTCGCCATTGCTGAGCAGCGCCACGCGCGGTTGCGCCTGGCCGAAGACGTTCTGCATGTAGACGGAGCCCATCTGCGCCCATTGCACCAGGTACTGGGGCTTGGCATCGGGGGTCGCGCCGGCATCGGCGAGCAGCAGGGGCTGCTGCGGGTTGCGGGTGGGAAAGATCGTCGCCAGGCAGGGCCGCTCGATGCCCGCGACCCGGCGGAGGAGGAAGAGCGAGGAGGCGACGACCGCGCCCGTGTTGCCGGCCGAGACCAGCGCGTCGCCATTCCCCGCCCGCAGCAGATTCAGCGCGACGACCAGGGACGCCTGCTTCATCCGCTTCCAGACGTCGGACGGATGGTGCTCATCCATGGGGATCACATCGGGCGCCTCTTGAATCGGCAGCTGCAGCCCGGCCGTCTGGTGCTTGGCCAGCTCGGCCTGAAGCGCCGCCGTGCGGCCGACCAGGATCACCTCGACCCCAAATTCGCGGGCGGCCAGCACCGCGCCGGCGACCGTCTCGGCCGGGGCCTCGTCGCCGCCCATCGCGTCCAGTATGATCTTCATCGACTACGCGGCTCCTTCGCTATTACCTCTTGCGTATGACTTAGCCGGATTATAACCCAGAGGCCGCCGGGCAACAACCTTGCCAACCCGGCCGGGGTCTGGTAAGATAGGAATATACATATCGCATTGATCGACGTCCGCGAAGCGACTCCCCGGGTGACGCCGGAGTCCCTATCCGCGACCGGAAAGCCAGCCTCGATGACCGCACCACGCCTGGAGCAGGAGGCGCTCGCCACCGGCGCGTCCGCCCCCCAGCCGGGGCCGGATGGCCCCGGGATCGCCGCGGTCCGCCCGGCGTGGGGGGCGCGGCTCCATCTCGGCGGGCTCCTGGTCCATGGCCTGCTGGCCGTGCTGTTCACCTGGCCCCTCGTGCTCGACCTGGGCGGCAACGGCCTGACGCCGGGCACCATGGTCGAGGACCGCAATCAGAACCTCTGGAACCTCTGGTGGGTCAAGACGGCCCTGCTGGACCTGCACACGAACCCTTTCCACAGCGACTGGATCTACTGGCCGGACGGCGTGAGCTTGCAGTTTCACACGCTGAATATCTTCAACGGCCTGGTGAGCATCCCGTTTCAGGCCTTCTTGCCGTTGCCCGTCATCTATGACGGCATCGTGCTCGGCTCCTTCGTGCTGACCGGCTGGGGTGCCTATCTGCTGCTCTGGTATCTGCTGGCCCGGCCCGCCGGCGGGAATGCCCGGCCGGGTCAGCTCGGCGCGGCCGCCACGCTCGGCAGCAGCATTTTCACCTACTCGGCCTATCACCTGGCGACCCAACGCGGGCTATTACAGTTGATCAGCCTGGAGTGGGTGCCGTTTGCCGTGTTATTTTTACTGCAGGCCGTGCATGCGCCCCCGGCCGGGGGCGATCTGCGGGCCGCCGGCCGCTGGCTCATCCGGCGGGCGCTCCCCGCCGCCGGTTTTCTGTTGCTGGTGGCCCTGGTCGACTGGTATTACGTCATGTACACCCTGCTCTTCGCCGGGGTCTACGGCCTTTATGTAGGGGGCCGGGCGCTTTTAGCCCGCCAGGGCGCCGGGGGCCGGGCCCTTAGCCCCGCGGTACGAGCCGGCCTGGTGGTCGGGCTCTTCTTCGTGTTCGCGAGCCCGCTGCTGGTGCCGATGTTTGCCGAGCTCCAGCAGACGAGCTATATGCGCCCGGCCCCCGGCGTGGCCGTCGAGAACTCGGCGGACTTGCTGGCCTTCTTTATCCCGCCGCGTTTCCAGCGGCTCTGGAGCGGGCTTAGCGATTTCCGCCTCAGCTGGCCTTTCGGCAATAACAGCTACGAAGTTTATCTGGGTTACGTGGCGCTGGCGCTGGCGCTCGTCGGGCTGAGCACCGGCCGGACGGCGGTGTGGGCCGGCGCCCGGGCCGCGGGACCCCCGGCCGGTGTGCCGCTCCCCTCCCGCGCGTTCTGGGCGGGAGGGGCCGTCCTGTTCGCGCTGCTGGCCCTGGGACCCGTGCTCCAGGTGAACGGCGTAGCCCAACCCTGGCTCCAGCCGATGCCCTACACGCTGATCGAGCGCATCCCGGGCTTGAATATCAGTCGCAGCCCGGACCGCTTCGCCATGCCGCTGATGCTCTGCTTGAGCGTGCTGGCCGGCTATGGCGTGTTGCGGCTGGCGGCCCGGGTGCCGGGGCCGCCGCAGGCGCTGGCCGGCGGCCTGTTGGTGCTGCTGGCGATCGAGCTCTGGCCGGTCCCCTATCCGCAGATCGCTGCGCCCATTCCCGCCTATTACCAGACGCTCGGGCAGGACCCCGCGGATTATGCCATCCTGGAGTTGCCGCGCGAGGACAGCTACTGGCACGGCGCGTACCGCATGTATTTCCAAACCGCGCATCACAAGCGCATCTTCTATGGCTACATCTCCCGGGAATATTACCACGCCTTCCTGTTCAGCACCCCCGGATTCATGGAATTGCAGAACCCCGATCAGCGGGGGGACCTGTTCGCGGACGGGCCGCCCGAATGGCTCAGCGCCCTGGCCCAATACCAGACCCGCTATGTGGTGCTCTATAAAGCGGGTTGGCGCCCGCGCCCGCCCGCCGACGAGACCGATCGCTACCGGGCGGCGCTGGCCCAGGTGATCGGCGCCGCGGCGGTGGCCCATCCGGTCCACAGCGACGCGGACCTCGACCTCTACCAGGTCCCGGCGCCGGCCACGCCTGTGCCCTATCTGGTCCTGGGCACCGGCTGGGGCCCGCGCGAGGCGGCGCCGGGCGAGGCCCATCGCTGGATACGCAACGACGCGACTCTGCAGATCCAGAGCCCGCGCCCCTTCCACGGCGTGCTGGTCTTCCAGGCGACGGCGCTCGGGAGTCCGCGCGCGTTGCTGGTGCGCCGCGACGGCGACTCCGCCGTTCCACTTACCGTCGACGCCGTGCCGCGCGAGTATCGGGCGGACCTGGGCCAGGTCCCGGCCGGGACGAGTACTCTCTTGCTGAGCAGTCCGGGGGCGGTCACTTCACCAAAGGAGCTGGGGATGAACGAAGATACCCGCCCGTTAGGGATCGCCTTCAGCAAAGTGCGCCTGGAGCAGGTCCCGTGAAAGCGAGCCCGCTCTATCTGAAGCTGCTCCCGCCCCGGGGGGCGGCCGAGGCGGCGCCGGCGGACGGCGCCCCGCCCCACGCCCCGGCCGCCCCGGTGCGCCCCGTGCCGCGCCGGCGACGATTCCCCTGGCCCCGGCCCGCCGCCTGGAGCCGCTATACGCTCGGGCTGGTGGGGCTGCTGGCGCTGGGCCTGCTCTTGCGCCTGCCCGTGATCTGGGCGGCGCCCCTGGATACGCCGAGTGCGCCCCAGGCGGCGATGGCGGCCTTTGTCCGCCGCCTGGCGCTGACCGGGGGGGATCTCCAAGCGGCCCGGCCCTGGATCGGCCTCCTGCCGATCGACCTGACCGCCGGCCTGCCGCTGTATGGCTGGGCCGCGGCGCTCTTCTCGGGCTGGTGGGGGCCGCAGCCCTGGATCGGGCGAGGACTGGCGCTGCTCGGCGCGCTGGTGGCCACGGCCTTTTTATTTGTCGTCGTGCGGCGGATGGCCGGGGGCCGGGCCGCGCTCTACGCCGTCCTCTTTCTCACCCTGGCGCCCCCCGGGCTCTATTATGGCCGCGCGTACCTGCCCGACACCTTCGGCTGGGCCGCGGCCACCGCCGCGCTCGCCGCGGCCCTGCGCTGGCGGGACGGCTTACTGGCCGGGCGGCCGCACGCCGGCCGCTGGGCGGGGGTCAGCACGGCCAGCGGGGCGCTGGCCATCCTGATCGCCCCGGCCAACCTGGCGCTGTTACCCCCCTTGCTTTACCTGGCCTGGCCCCGCCCACACCTGCCCCCGCCCGCGGGCCCGCGCCCCGACGATCCCGCCCGCCGCCCGCCGCCCGCCACCCTCCGCACGGTCTGCGGCCTGGCCGGGCTGCTGATCGGGCCCTGGCTGCTCTGGCAGGGGCTCTTACGGATCGGCGGCCTTACCAGCGACCTGGACCCAGCCTTCGGCGGCGGCCTGAGCGCCGCCCTCGGGCAGCTGGGCCAGGGAGCCTTTTATGGTCTGCTGGCCGGGCGCCTGGTCAATGGGGCGCTGACGTTCGGCGGGGTGTTGTTGCTGCTGGCCGGACTCGGCCGGCCGGCCCGCCCCCCCTGGCCCTGGCTCTTCCACCTCTGGGCCCTCGGGGGCTTGCTGGTCGTCCTGGGCAACGGCGCCCGCCTGGCCGCCGACGACTCTATCCTCGCCGCCCCCTTCCCGGCCCTGGCGGCCCTCGCCGGCCTGGGGGCCAACTGGCTGGCCACTCTTCCGGTCGGCATAGCCGCCGCGTTGCGCGGGCACGAGGACGAGATTGCCGCCCTCGACGGCGACCTCGGCGACGGCACCCCGGGCGCCGCGCCCGATCCCCCGATCTGGGTGGACGGCCGGCGGCCGGCCCGCGGGGCGGTGCGCCGGGCGGGATGGCCGCCGGGGGGGGCGCGGCGCCCGGCCCCCGCCTGGCCGCAGACCCGCGCGGCGCTGCTGCGGCTGGGCAACAGCGGGGCGGTGCTCTTATTGCTGATCGTCTTCGCCGGCGGGTGGGACACCCTGACGCGTCGTTACCAGGTCAGCGGGCTGGCCGCCCGCTATGCCGACGCCGGGCAACGCGCCGTCAGCGTCGCGGGCGTCCCCGCCGGCAGCCGGATGGTCGTGACCGGCCCGGGGGCGGCGGAGATGTT
>DATGEF010000857.1:0-6993 GCA_035310405.1 Chloroflexia bacterium
AACTTTATCCGCGAGACCGGCCGGCTCCACCCGCCGGTATTCTGCGTGCCGCGCGGGGTGGTCGAGGACGTGGAGTTTGCCGGCTACATCCTACCCGCCGGCACGCAGGTGCGGCTCGCGCTCGCGGCAGGCCAGCGCCTGCCCACCGTCTTCGCCGATCCCGACCGCTTCGATCCCGACCGCTTCGCCCCGCCCCGCGAGGAGGACAAGCGCACCCCCTATTCCCTGGTCACCTTCGGCGGCGGCCCGCGGGTCTGCATCGGCATCAACTTCGCCAATATCGAGGTGAAAGTGCTGGCCGCCCACGTCCTGCGCCATTACCACCTGGAACCGGTCTCCGCCCAGCCCCCGGTGCAAGGGGGCGTGCTGGCGACCTTCCTGGTGGATGGCCTGCCGATGCGCGTCACCCCGCGCGCCTGAGGTGGGCGCCCTACGGCGCCGGGCAGGTCACGGGCTGGAGCGTATTGCGCAGGTCGACAGCGCTCCCGGCCATGCGCACCCGGAGCGCGTGGGGCTGCCCATCGTGCAGACGCGCGGGCAATAAGTAGCGGAAACCGTGATTGCCGTTGCCGATGCCCGCTTCGCGCAGGCCCGGGCGGGGCTGGTCGGCCAGCAGCGTGCCCAGCAGCGTCGCCCCGTCATACACGGCGACCGGCACCGGCGCATCCGGCTGGTGGATGTCCCAGGCCCAGCCGCTGACGGCCGCGCAGGTCGGCGGGTCCTGGGCGCCGTCCAGGCCGGCCATCGTGGTGACGAGCGCGTTGCAGGTGAGCGTCTGTGGGGCGTTCTGCAAATCGGTCGCGGTGCCGGCAAAGCGCACGTGGATCGGGTGGGGCTGCCCGTCGCTCAGGCTCGACGGCGGGGTGTAGAGGAAGACATGCGCGCCATCGCCTTTGCCCGCGGCGCGCAGATCGGCCCGGAACTGGTCGGCGCGCACGGTGGCGAGCAGCAGCGACCCGTCATAGATCGCGACCGAGACCGGCGTCGCGGGCTGGCGGCGGTCCCAGGCCCAGCCGGCAATCGTGTCGCAACTGGTCGTTTCCTGCACCCCTTCCGCGGTCGCGGGGGCCGCCGGCGGGGGCGCCTGGCCCAGGTGACCCGAGAAGATCAGGAATCCGAAGCAAACCACATGGAAGGTGATCAGCACGGCCGCCACGTGCCACCCCGGCCCGTCGCCCCAGATGCGGCGCTCCTTATTCCAGCGGCTGAGCAGATCGAAGCCGACCAGCAGGCTCGCGTGATAGAGGCCATAGAGCAGATATTGCGCTTCAGTGCCGTGCCAGAGCCCCATCAGGCCGAACGAGAGGAAAAACCCGAGGTACGAGCCGAGATGCCGGTTGCGGAACCAGCGACCCTTGGTGGCCGCCAGCAGAAAGCGCATGTAGACATGGTCACGGAACCAGGTCGAGAGGCTGATATGCCAGCGGTTCCAGAAGTCCCGGATATTGCGGGCCAGGAAGGGCCGGTCGAAATTCTCGGGCGTATGAATCCCGAACAGGTAGCTGACCCCGATCGCGAAGGCGCTGTAGCCGGCAAAGTCGAAAAAGAGATAGAAGCTATAGGCATACATATAGGACAGCGTGCCCAGCAGCCCGGGTTGGCCGGCGGCCGGCTCTAGCCAGTAGCGCTGCACCAGATACGCCAGGATAAACTTGTAGAGCAGCCCCGTAAAGATGCGCTGCACGGCGCCGTTCAGGTCGGCCAGAAACGCGGCGCGGTTGCGCACCCGCTGCCAGTCGCCGGCGAAGCGCCGGTAGCGGTCGATCGGGCCGGCGGAGATGGTCGGGAAGAAAAAGAGATAGGCCAGATATTGCCCCGCAGGCAGCTCCGTGATCAGGCCATCCTGGATGCCGAAGAGCACGTCCAGGCTGCGGAAGGTCACATACGAGATGCCCAGGAAGCCCAGCAGGGTGCCCGGCACGGCGAGGGGCAGGCCCTTGGCCAGCACCAGCGGCAGCAGGCCCAGGCCCAGGGCCGCCCAGAAGGGGGCCCGGTGCCGCCCGCGCCGCCGCACCTGGAGGAAGCCGCGGGTGATCGCCCACTCGAACAGGGCGTAGCCGCCGACGATCGCGATCGCCGGCAGATCGGTGTGGTGCCAGACCCGGAGGCTGCTCCCATATTGCACCAGGAGCACCGCCAGAATGGCCAGCAGGATCCAGCGGCGCGAGAGCCGGCCCAGCCAACCCAGCAGCAGGGCCGGCAGGACAGGGTAGGCCAGGAGCCCAAAATAGAGAAAATTGCCGTACGGGATCATGCCAGGGACTCGGCCAGCCGGCGCCGGTCCGCTTTGCCGTTCGCGGTCAGGGGCAAGGCGTCCAGGAAGCGGAATTTGCGGGGCACCATATAGGCCGGCAGGCGCGCGGCCAGCTGAGCCCGCAGCGCCTGGGCCAGGGCGAAATCGGAGCCGGCCGGCCGTGGATCGAGGATGACGAAGGCGGCCAGCGAGTCGACCTGGCCGCCTTTGACGACCGGGATCACCACCGCCTCGCGGATGCCGGGCAGCGCGTGCAGATGGGCCTCGACGTCGCCGAGCTCGATGCGGTAGCCATGCAGCTTCACCTGGTTGTCCAGCCGGCCGTCAAAGAAGAGCAGGCCATCCACCAGCCGGCCGGCATCGCCGGTGCGATAGGCGCGCTGGCCGTCGAGCGCGAAGAAGGCCTGGGCGGTCAGGTCGGGGCGGCCCAGGTAGCCCGGGCTGACATTGGGCCCGGCGATCACGATCTCGCCCCGCGCGCCCGCCGCCGCCGGCTGCCCCGCCGCGTCCTGGATCAGCACCCGGCCCGCCGGCAGCGCATAGCCAACCGGCAGCGGCGCGTAGCGGGCGAGCACGGCCGCGTCGACGCGGATCGCCGTCGTGGCCACCGTGGCCTCGGTCGGGCCGTACATGTTCCAGACCGTGGCCTGCGGAAACCGCGCCAGCAGCTGGGCGGCGACATCGGGCACCAGGGTTTCGCCGCAGAAGAGGAACCGCCGCACGCCGGGCAGCATCGCGGCGGCGAAGCGCCGCTCGGCCAGGCACAACTGGGCGAAGGATGGCGTCGAGACCCAGGTGGTCACGCCGGAGGCGGCCAGGGCCGCATACAGCTGCTTCGGGTTGGCGATCTCCTCGGCGGTGATGCTGCAGAGCGTGCCGCCGGTCGCCAGGCTCAGGTAGAGGTCCATGACCGAGAGATCGAACGAAAAGGGCGCCTGGTTCAAGAACGTTTCCGGCGCGGCAAAGGCCTGGTCGGCCAGCATCCAGTCCACAAAGGTCGTGAGGCACTCCAGCGTGATGACCACGCCCTTGGGCTCGCCCGTGCTGCCCGAGGTGAAGATAATGTAATACGGATCGGCAGGGCCGATCCGGCGGGCCGGCGGGGCCGCGAGTGCCGCCGGCAGGGCCGCGACACTGGCGGGGGTCAGCGTCAGCCGGGCGCCGGCCGCCGCGACAATCTGCGCGATCCGGGCGGGGGGCAGGCTGGTGTCCAGCGGGATATAGGGGTGGCCGGCTTTGACCGCGCCCAGGAACGCGATCAGCATCTCGGGCTCTTTATGGCCGCAGACCGCCACGGGCGTGCCGTCGTCCGGCAGGACCCGCGCCAGGTGGGCGGCCAGGGCATCCGCGCGCCGGCACAGTGCGCCGTAGGTCAGCGTGCGGGCGCCACTGATATGCGCCGGCCGATCAGGAAAGCGGGCGCCCCAGCCGTCGATCCGGCCCAGCAGGTCCATCGTGCGTCCTTTAGAAGCCCTGGTAGATAAAGCCGGGGGTGGAGAAATCGCCGCGCCCATACAGCAGGAGCAGCCCGGCCAGGATGGCCAGGTAATAGCAGGTCAGGGCCACGGCCCGCAGCCGGCGGTTCGTGGCGAGTATGCGGATCACAGTCGGTGGTTCCTTTCGCGATAATCGCGGGTGGCCCGGCCGCGGGGGCGGCCGCTCCCCCATTATGGGGCCACTATACCATAGCAGACGGGTGCGAATTTTGCAAGGCGGGCGCGGCGCGCGGCGCCGGTTATTCTTGACAGCGGGCCAGGCGCGTGGTACGCTGCTGCCGATGAGCATGCCTCCCCCGGCCGAGACTCTGGCCGGCCGTCCCCCCCGCGCCGAAGCCGCCCCGGCGGACGCGCCGCGGATGCGGGCGCCCTGGGTCGCGAGGCCGGGCACGATCTGGGCGCTGGTCGGGCTGCTGGCCGTAGCCACCTCGATCACGGTGCTCGGCGTCGGCTTTCTGGCCGATGATTTCCCGCTGCTGGCCCGCGCGCGGGCCAGTGGGATCGATCTGCACGGGCTGTTGCCGGGGCCCGACCCGACCTTTTACCGGCCGGTCGGGGTGTTGCTGATCTTCCAGTTGGGCTGGCTGGTCTGGGGGTTCCACCCGCTGCCCTACCACCTGCTGAGCCTGGCCCTGCACACGGGCACCGCGCTGGGGCTCGGCCTCTGGCTGGCCGAGGCGAGCGGCCGCCGCGGGCTCGGCGCCCTGGCCGGCGCCCTCTTCGCCGTCTTCCCGTTGCACCTCGAAGCCGTCGCCTGGGTGGGCGCCGCCTATGATCCACTCGCCACCTGTTGCGCCATGTTCAGCCTATGGCTGTTCACGGCCTGGTGGCGGCCCGGGGGCCAGGGGTGGGGCCGCTACTTGCTGGCGTGGGCGGGCTATGGCCTGGGGCTGTTCAGCAAAGAGAGTCTGCTCGCGTTCCTGCCGATCTATGCCCTGGCGGCCTGGGTGGTGACGCCCGGCTTGCGGGGGCCGGCCGGGCGCCGCCTGGCCCTGGCCTTGCTGCCGTTCGCCGCCGTGCTGGGGCTGAATGTCGCGCTCCGCCTCCTCAGCTGGGGCACCCTGGGGGGCTACCACGGCCTGCGCACCGATTATGGGGCGTTCTTCTGGGACCGGCTGCTGGATTACGGCCGCGTGCTGCTCGCGCCGATCAACGCCGCCTTCTTTGGGCCGGTGCTGCCGCAGGTGGTGGGCGCGGGGGTGGGCCTGGGTTGGCTGCTGGGGCTGGTCGGCTACGGGCGCCGGCAGGGGCGCCTGCTGCTCCTGGCCGGCACCTGGGTGCTCCTGGGGCTCCTCCCCGTGCTGAACCTGCCCGTCGGCCCAGCCGAGCTGCTCGACAGCCGATTCTACTACCTGGCATCCGCCGGCTACTGCGTCGGGGCCGCCGTGCTTTTATACGCCGCCCTTCTCACCAGCCGGCGCGCGCCCTGGGTGGGCAGCCTACTCATCGCCCTGCTCCTGGCGGGGAGCGCCGTGGTGACCACCGTCCAGTTAGGTCCCTGGCGGGGGGCCAGCGCCCAGGCCACGGCCCTGCTCCAGGAGATCGACCGTCTGATCCCGCCGCAGCCCCGTCCCAGCGGCATGACCTGGTATGTCGAGAATCCCCCCGACAATTACCAGGGGGCCTATCTGTTTCGGCTCGGCCTGGACGCGGCCCGCGCCCTGCGCACCGGCGACGGCCCGCTGATAACCTATGTCAGCCATGCCGCCACCGCCCCAATCACGGCGACCGGACCGGACGGGTTCGCGCTGCGCTTCAATTACAGCCCACATATCACTGACTATCAGGTCGACTACGCCGCGGGCGTCACGGCGGACGGCCCGCCGCCGGATCCCCCGCCGGCCAGCAGCAGCTTCCAGGTGTGGGATTTCCGTGCCTGTGCGGCCGATGCGGTGCCAAGCTGGGCCACGCCGAGCGGCCCGGCACCCTGTCTGCCGGGCCGCGGACTCATCCTGCCGGCCAGCAGCACGCCGCCCCTGCTCCGCGGGCCGGCCCTGGCCCTGCAGCCGGCCGCGGGCGGGGCGCGTTTTTTGCGGCTGCGGACGGCCATGCGCTATCCAGCTGGTACGCGATCCAACCCGCCCGCCGCGCGCTGGGCCTGGACCGGTGCGGAAGACAACTGGCCCCCCACGCATAGTCGATCCTTCGCGATCGCGCCCGACGGCGCATCCCACGTCTACTGGACCTTCCTGCCCAGTACCGACCTGGGCGTCCGGGTGGCCGGGCTGCGCCTGGAGCCGGCCGACCAGCCCAGCCCGGTCGAGGTTGCCTGGATCGCGCTCGATCTCGTCCCGTAGCAGCAGGGGCCCGCAATCCACGGCGCCGCCCCGGGTTCTGGTATAATGCGGAGGGAGGAACCCGCCCATGCCACCGCAAGAACCGCCCGATCGCCTGAACGTGGTGCTTCAGGCGCACCGCGATAAGATCATCGCCGAACATGCCCGCCGGCTCCAGGCCGAGGTCCCGGTCTTTACCAGCCTGCCGCCGGTCGAGATCCGCCGGCGCAGCAGCCTCGTCGTGGACTGGGTGCTCACCAGCCTGAGCGAGCGGAATGTGTCGATCCTGGCCCAGCACCTGGACGCCGGCATCCGGCGCTGGATGCACGAGGGCTTCCTGATCGAAGCCCAGATCGCCGCCTCCCAGATCCTCGAAGAGATCATCACGGGCGTAGCCACGCCCGGCTTAGCGGACGATCCGGCGACCCTGGCCAGCGCGTTGCGGCGGGTGCATTCGCTCGGCGTGATGAGCCGCAACGTGATGAGCCGGATCAACCTGTCGGAGACGGTCAAGAAGCCCCCGGCGTGACAGGTGACCCGCACGTGGCGACCCACTTGCCTTTCGCCCGGCTAGACACCCAATTCCAGGTGGCCCTGGACGGCCGGACCAGCTGAGTTCAGCCGGGTCTAGCCCGTAAAGCCCAGGGCGGCATCCAGCAGGGGGTTACTCAGCGGGCGGCCTGCTCCGTGCGCAAATAAAGGAAGACGCACCCCGCGACGACCGCCGACAGCAGGTGCCAGACGGCGTGCCCCTGGAACGCGCTCACTGGATCGCACAGTGGCCGCCCGGTCTGTGACAGCGCCCAAATCACCAGGGCGCCGGCGAACGTCCCGAGGGCGGCGGCGAACCAGGGCCAGGCCCGCCGCACCCCGCCCGGCGCCCGCCAGAGGATCACCACCTCGGTGCCCACCCACAGCACCACCAGGCCGGCGAAAAACGGCGTCCCCGTGCCGACCACGAACCACG
>DATGEF010000858.1:0-4670 GCA_035310405.1 Chloroflexia bacterium
TGTGCCGGGCTGGTGTCCCCTGGGGGGGATGCGATATAATGAAGCCAGCGCACCCGGCGCTGGAGGAGCATGCATGGCCGCGCCACCCAAGCCCTACTACACCCCGGAAGAATACCTCGCGCGGGAACGCGGGGCGGCCACCAAGAGCGAGTATCTGGCGGGCGAAATCTGCGCGATGGCCGGCGCCAGCGAGGCCCATAATACGATTGCCGCGAACATCGTCCGCCAGCTCGGCAACCAATTCGAGGGGCGGCCCTGCCGGGTCTACGTGAGCGATCTGCGGGTCCGCGTGGCCGCAACCGGGCTCTATACTTATCCCGATGTGGTCGCCGTGTGCGGGCCGCGCGAGTTCGACGACGACCACCACGATACGCTGCTCAACCCCACCGTGATCTTCGAGGTGCTCTCGCCGACCACCGAAGCCTATGACCGGGGCGCGAAGTTCGCCCACTATTGGCGCTTGGCCTCGCTGACCGATTACGTGCTGGTGGCGCAAGATCGGGTGCGGGTGGACCATTATGCCCGCCAGGGCGACGGCTGGTTTGTGACGGCGGCCAGCACCCTGGACGAGACTCTGCGCCTGGCCGCGATTGACGGCGAGCTGGCCCTGGCCGCGATCTATGCGAACGTCGAGTTTCCCGCCCTGGGCGACGGACCTCTCCCCTGACCCCTCCCCGGCGCGGGGAGGGGAACGTGGGGGGCGCCAGGCGCCGCCGGACGCGCCAGCGGTTGGCCCCCGCGAGGCGGGCCCGGCCGGTCCGTCGTTGCTCCCCTCCCCGCGCCGGGGAGGGGCGGGGGGGAGAGGTCTGTTCCCCCACCGCGATCCCCCCGACCCCGCGCGCCCGCCCCGGGTCGCGCCTTGGGGCACCGCTCCATAACCCAGCGGATTCTTCGCTGCGCTCAGAATGACAGATCTTAGCGTACTTGCTAACAACACACATCATCTCCAGATCACAACGATCGCGTGAATACCCCACCGCCCCACTACCCCTCCCCCGCAGCCCGCGTAGGCGGGCTGGGCCCGGCGTGGCCGCGGCTTCAGCCGCCCGACGGCGCGGCAGCCCGACCGGCCCGCCCCCCGATGGCGAAAGAACCCTCTCCCGCGTACGGGAGAGGGCAGGGTGAGGGCCCCCCGCCGGGGGGTTTGGGGAAATCGGGGCCAACGGGCCCACAAAACGGTTGCAAATATGGTATACTCATCTGGGACCTGGATCAGCCCCGCAGCTGCAGGCCGCCGCGCAGGTTCGCGGCGCAGCGCGATTTACCAAGCTGTAAGGAAGGACGCCGCGGCGGGGCCGTATTGCGCGAAGCCAGGGGGCGTGGCGCCTGGGCTTCTGATCGATTTCTGATCGGACAATCGGTATACTATAAGCTAACGCCTGTGTCAGGTGGCATCTAGTTATACGATCCGGCTACCGGTCTTTTTCTCCGCTCTGTGGGCGCCCCCACGCAGCTCGCCAACCACCCGATCGCCTGGTAGTGGGCACCGTAGCATTCAACACAAGTTCGCAGGAGGTTTCGCTCATGAATTTCTCTCATCTTTTAGCTCCTCGCCAGCGGGTGGCAGCGCTATGGCGCGGCGGCCTCATCCTGGCGCTCCTGGCCTTCGCCCTGCCGCTGGTCACCAGCCCGGCCGCCAGGGTCGCCGCGGCCCCCAAAGCGCCGGTGGCCCTGCCGGCGGCCCCGAAGGCCCCCACCGTCGCCGCGATGACACTCACCGAAGACGGCTGGTTCAAGATCGGGCTGGACTCCAACACCGGCTGCAAGGCCCCGTTCAACGGGCCGGATACCTTCGATATCGGGGCCGAAATCGCCAATACTGGTGATGTCGCGCTGACCAATATCGTGGCCCACTTCGTCTTTGATACGGCTGATCCTGGGATCACGCTGCCGGGTGTCGCGACCCAGTTGTTCAACTTCGCGGCGGATAACCCGGGCACTATCGGGACTCCGGGCCAGGCCGGCGAGGAAAGTGATCTCAATCAGTTGCCCCTGGCGGTGGGCGCCCATGAGCACACCTTCTTCCACATCCAGCTCTCCCGGCATTTGAATCAGGCGGGCAACGCCTGTGCCGTAACCAATGAGGTCCGCGAATACCACGTCTACTACACGAGCACCGAGCTGCCCACCGAGACCGCGGCCCAGGACGTGACGGTTCCGGGGCACCGGGAACTGTTGGGCGCCACCCTGCAAAACACCAATGCGTTCGACGCCGGCACATTCGGGCTGAGCAACCCGCCCCTCATCTATGGGAAACTGGCCCACTTTAACATGACGACGACCGGCCAACCCAGCGCCATTCACCTCTCCCAGATCCAGGCCAGCTTCCCGAACAACCTGTTCCAGGTCATGGATGTCACCATCACCTATACCGCCAGCGCCGTCACCCAGAACCTGGAGTGGGGCGATGCCTGTGTCGTGGGGCGCGACCCCACGGTCCCAGCCACTTTCGATAGCTGCACCAACGCCGCCACCCGCTACGACGCCAACACGGTCGAGGACTATCAAGTGATGCCCCTCGGGGCCGGCTCGGGCAATATCGTCCGCCTCTGCTACGATCTGGAATCGGGCACGGCGCTTAAATACTGCGGCAGCACGCCGATCAACGAGCCCTTCACCATCACCGACGGGCGCGTCAGTAACCAGGCGGCCGCGCCCAGCAAGAGCGGCGGCATCGACCTGCAGTGGACCGGCAGCGGCGAGGTCAACCACCTCGGCTACCGCGTGCTGCGCGCCGACAGCCTGGCCGGCACCTTCCGGCCGGTCAGCGACCTGATCACCAACCCGGATCAGCTGGCTAGCAGCCACAACTACCAGTTCCACGACGCGACGGGCACGGCGACCAGCCGCTACCAGATCGCCGCGGTCGCCACCAACGGCACGAGCCAGACCGTGGACGTCCCGGCCACGGGCAAGAGCCTGCCGGCCCTGCCGCCGGCCCCCAACCAGGCGCAACGGGCCGCCCAGAGCGCGCAGGCCGCCGCGGCCAACCGCGCCGCGCTCGCCGCGCTGCCCCACGGCCCGCTGACCACCACGCCCTACCGGCTGCTCGTCAGCCACTCGGGCATCACGCGCGTGACCTACGAGCAATTGCAGGCGGCCGGCGTGCCGCTGAACGGCGTCCCGCCCGCCCTCCTGCAAGTGAACACCAATCTCGGCCCGGCCGGCACCACCCCGACCAGCGTGCCGCTGGCGATGCACACCGCCCAGCCGAACGCCTTCGGCCCCGGCGACTGGTTTGACTTCGTCGGCCAGGCCGCGCCCACCGCCTATGGCGATGGCCGCGCCTACTATCTGTCGGTCGGCAGCAGCCCCGGCGCGCGCATGGCCGGCACGAGCAGCCCGCTGCAGGGCGGCTATCCGGCCACCTTCGCGAGTGCGCTGCACCTGGAAGAGAACCACATCTACTGGAATGCCGCGCCCGACTTCGGTGCGCCGCAGGCGACCGGGGCCTGGTACTGGACCTATAGCATCGTCTACGCCGGGGGCGGCAGCGATGGCACCGCGACCCTGAACGTGCCGAACGTCGACGCCGGCCAGCCCACGAACCTCACGGTCAACTTCCAGGGCTTCACCCGCGACCTGTTCGCGACCTACGAGCATCACGTCGAAATCTACCTGAACAACACCCGCCTGGGCGAGCTCCGCTGGAACGGCCAGGCGCCGCAGCAACTCACGTTCCCGCTGGCGGCCGGGCAGCTGCAGAGCGGCGCGAACACGCTGCGCCTGCACGGCGTGGCCGACGGCGGCGCCGCCTATGACGGCGTCCTGCTCGACAGCGCGGACGTCAGCTATAGCCGCGCCTACCAGTCCAGCGGCGACAGCCTCAGCTTCACGGCGCCCGGCGGCGGGTCCGTGGCCGTCGGCGGCTTCAGCAGCCCCAACCTGGTCCTCTACGACGTGACCACCCCGGGAGCGCCGCAGCAGGTCAAGGTCCACGTCAGCGGCACCAGCGGCAACTACACCCTCACGGCGGGCCTGGCGGGCAGCGGCACGCGCCAGTTGCTGGCCGCGGCGCCGGCCGGGCTGGTCTCGGTCGACAGCATCGCGCCGGTCGCCGGCACGGATCTGCATACCGGCGGCGCCGACTACCTGGTCATCGCCTATGACAGCCTGCTCGGCGCGGGCCAGCAGCTCGCCCAGCTGCATGCCGCGGGCGGCATGAGCACGGCGGTCGTGCCGGTCAGCGCCATCTACGACCAGTTCGGCACGGGCGCCTCGAGTGCGACGGCCATCGCGGCCTTCCTGGCCACGACCCGCAGCAACTGGAGCCCGGCTCCGCACTACGTGGTGCTGCTGGGCAGCGCCAACGTCGACCCGCACAACTATGACGGCGGCGGCTTCCTCGACCTGGTGCCCACCGCCTACGTGAGCACCAGCATCCTCGGCCGCACCGCCTCCGACGTCAGCCTGGTGATCGACGGCGCCCACGACGGTCCGCAGCAGGCGATCGGCCGTATCCCGGCCCGCACGCCCGCCGAGGCCAGCGCGGTCGTCAGCAAGCTGGCAAGCTACGAGACCAGCCAGCACCAGTGGACCAGCCAGGTCGCCCTGGTGGCCGACGAAGCCGATGCCTCGGGCGCCATCTTCGATAAGGCCAGCAACGACCTCAGCACCTTGCTGAGCAGGCTGACCCAGGACCCGATCTACCTGAGCAAGGACGGGAGCAC
>DATGEF010000859.1:0-3150 GCA_035310405.1 Chloroflexia bacterium
CGAAATGCCCGAGATGCAGAAAATCTACCAGCAATACCAGGATAAAGGGATCGAGGTGCTGGGCGTCGACGTGGCCGAGGACCCGGCCAAGGTCCAGCAGTTCATCAAGGATAACGGCTACAGCTGGCACTTTGTCCTCGACCACGACGGGAGCGTGTCCCGGCGCTACTTCGTCCAGGGGCTGCCGACGCACCTCTTTATCGGGCGCGACGGCGTGATCCAGGATATGATGACCAGCATGCTGGATACCCCCCGCATGCAGTCGGAGCTCGGGCGCCTGCTCACCCCGTAGGGCAATCGGGCGTCGTTTTCATCCACGAAGCGCACGAAGCGCCACGAATTCATCCCCAACCCCAACCTCTCTCGGATGCAAAATCAGGTACTTTTACGGGTCCGCGGGGCCGTTATCTCTGCTATCATGACGTCAGGCGGCTTGCACGGCGCCGCCCGGATCGTGTATCCTGTTCGTGCCTTTCCAGAATCCCCGCGGAGCGCGGGGGTGATCGGTGGGAGGGGCACGTATTACGTGGAGGAGGACTCGACCCTTGATTTTGCACCCCATCCGTAACGGGCGCGTGGCACGTTACGGCCGGCGGGCCGGCCTGCTGGCCGGGCTCGCTTTCTTGCTCACGAGTGTGGCCCTGGTGCCGCTCCAGCCCACCCTGGCCGGCCCGCGCTTCCAGACGGGGCCGCGGGGCACCATCCCGCATACCGACGTCAATCCCTATGGCGTGAACGTCTTCTTGCACAAAGAAGTCGAGGCGCCGAAGATCCCGCAGACCCTGGACCTGGTGGCCGGCGCGCATATCGCCTGGATCAAGCAGGACTTCGTCTGGAGCGATATCGAGATCGCCGGGAAGGGCAATTTCCAGGATACGCGCAACGGCGCCGCCAAGAGCGCCTGGGCCAAGTACGACGACATCGTCAGCCAGGCCGAGCAGCGGCACCTGCAGCTGGTCGCCCGGATCTCGTTCGCCCCCGCCTGGGCGCGGGCCGCCAAGAGCGGGCCCAACGACGCGCCGCAGAACAATGCCGACCTGGCCGACTTTGCGGCGGCGATTCTCGACCACTATAAGGGCCGCATTAAGTATATCCAGGTCTGGAACGAGCCCAACCTGGCCTATGAGTGGAAGCAGGGCGGCAAAGTGGATCCGCAAGGCTACGTGGCGATGCTGAAGGCGGTTTACACCCGCGTCAAGCAGGTGGACCCGACCGTGACGATCCTCAGCGCGCCGCTGGCTATCAACCTGGAAACGATCGACTACGCCGGCAACCTCAACGAGCTGGACTACTGGGACCAGATGTACAAGGCCGGGGCCAAGGACTACTTCGATATTCTGTCGGCCAACGCCTACGGGCTGGATCTGCCCCCCGCCGACCCGCCGGACCGGACCAAGCTCAACTTCCGCCGCGTCGAGCTCCTGCGCAATGTCATGGTCGCCAACGGCGACGCCAATAAGGCGGTCTGGTTCAACGAATATGGCTGGAACGCCTCGCCGACAACCCTGAGCCAGGAGGAGCAGCTCCACTGGCGGCGGGTCGACCCCGATGTGCAGGCCAAGTGGACGGTCGACGGCATCCAGTATGCGCTCGACAACTGGCCCTGGGCGGGGGTCTTTTTCATCTGGTACTTCCGCCAGGTGGGCGACATCCCGCCCGACAAAGCGGAGTACTATTTCCGGCTGGTCGACCCGGACTTCACGATCCAGCCGGTCTATAAAGCGGTGCGCCGGGCGGCGGGGCTCTACCAGGGGCCGGGCGCCATGGTGACGCCAGCGGCGGGCGCGCCCACCCCCGCCGCCGGCACGCCGGCGGGGAGCACCGATACCCCCGGGCTGGCGGGCGCGCCCACCGCGACCCCCGGCGGCAGCGGCGCCCCGCCGACGGCGGCGGTGATCGCGGCGACCCCCGTGCCGGTCGCCCCGCCCGGGAGCAGCAGCCCGAACCTGCTGCCGCTGATCCTCGGCGGGCTGTTGGTCTTGATCGGCATCGGCGCGATCGCCTTCTACTTGATGCGCCGGGCGACGTAGAGACGAGGGGTCGGGGGTCGGGGGTCGGGGATCAGAGAGACGAAAGCCCGACCCCCGACCCCTGAGCCCACCCGGCCCCGTTATTCGCGGCCGGCACCTGGTGCCGGCGTCATAGTCCGCGATCAGGGATCAGTGGCTGAAAGCGATCGCTAGCCCCTGACCCCCGACCCCTGACCCCCGACCCCTCGTATGATTAAAGCGCGTGGCCTGGTCAAACGGTTTGGCGAGTTTGCGGCGGTGGCCGGGCTCGACCTGGATGTCGCCGAGGGCGAGATCCTGGCCTTGCTGGGGCACAACGGCGCCGGCAAGACGACCACCGTGCGCATGCTCTGTAGCCTGCTGGCGCCCAGTGGCGGCACGGCGCAGATCGCCGGCTACGATGTCGTGCAGCAGGCCGAGCAGGTGCGCTCGGTGATCGGCCTGCTGACCGAGCTGCCCGGCCTCTATAACCGGATGCGGGCGCGGGAGTATCTCGACTTCTTCGGCGCCGTCCAGGGCCTGGCCCCGGCCGCGCGGCGGGAGCGCGCCGAGAGCCTGCTGCATCATTTTGACCTGACCTATGCCCGTGACCGCCGCCTGGGCGAATATTCCAAAGGCATGCGCCAGAAGGTGGCCCTGATCCGCACCTTGCTGCACGACCCGCTGGTGGTCTTTCTCGACGAGCCGACCTCGGCCATGGACCCGCAGTCGGCCAAGGTGGTGCGCGACGCGATCACCGATCTGCGCGGCAGCCGGCGGACGATCGTGCTCTGCAGCCATAACCTGGCCGAGGCGGAAGGGTTGGCCGACCACATCGTGATCATCAAGCGGGGGCGCGTGCTGGCCCGCGGCACGGCGGACGAGCTGAAGCGCACGCTGCTCGGGCCGCCGCTCTACGAGCTCCGCCTGGCAGAGTCCCTCGCGCCCTACCTGGGCCGGCTCGCGTTGGGCCCGGCGGCCGACTTTACCCTGCTGGAGCAGGGGGCGGACTGGCTCCGCTATCGCACCGGCACCCCGGCCGCGATCAACCCCGCCGTGTTGGGCGCGCTGACCGCGGCGGGCGCTCGGGTGCTGACCCTCAGCGAGGTGCCCCGCAGCCTCGAAACCGTCTACCTGACCCTGATGGCGGACGCCGAGCAGG
>DATGEF010000860.1:0-31919 GCA_035310405.1 Chloroflexia bacterium
CGCCATGCGCTGCGCCAGGCCCTCGACGAGCGCCGTCTTGCCGACGCCCGGCTCGCCCACGAGCGCCGGGTTATTCTTCGTCATTTTGCAGAGGACTTCGATCAGCGCCCGGATCTCGCGCTCACGGCCCACGAGCGGCGCCAGGGCGCCGGCGCGCGCCAACGCGGTCAGGTCGCGGCCGTACCGGTCGAGGTGGGGCGTCGGGCTGCGGCCGCCGGCGGGATCGGGCGCCGGCTCCCCGCGGGCCGGCCCCACCGGCAGTTGCTCCAGCCGCTCCTGGGCCTGCTCCAGCCAGGCCGGGGCGCGGATCCCCTCATGGGTCAGCCAGGCGACCAGCGTCGCATCCAGGACGAGTCCGTCGAGCACGCTGATCAACAGATGCAGCGGCAGGACTTCCGGGTCGGGGCGACCAGCCATGACCACCTCGGCGCGGCGGATGGCCGCCACGGCGCCCGGCGTCGCCTTGAGGGGCGCCTCGTCCGGCGGGCCGGTGCCGGGACCGAGCCACGCCCCCAGCCGATCGGCGAGCGCGGCCGCGCCGCCCCCCCCGGCCGGCACGGGCAGGTCGGCCGCCGTGCGCAGGAGTCCGAGCAACAGGTGCTCTAGCCCCAGGTGGTCGTGGTGCAGCGCCCGGCCCGCGCGCTGGGCGGCGTCCACGCACGCCTGGGCCTGAGGCGAAAAATGATTGAACATCGCGTCCTTATGGGCCGGTCTTCTGGGCCGGCCTTATTGGCTGGGCTGATCGCCGATCAAGAGAATGACGAAGTTATTCTGGTCGGTAGCCTCGTTGACCCAGTGCAGTGCTCCCGAGCCGGCGATCATGATCGTCTCGGTCTTGTCTTTATCGTAGACGGCCGTGAAGATCCCATCCTTATTGTCCTCTTGCGAGACTTTCCACCCATCGCTCGCCATCTTGCCCTTGTAAAACGCGGCGATCTTGGGGGGATCATCGGTCGTGACGAAGGCCTTGAGGTGGGAGGTATCGGCATTATTGTCCCGATACAGGCTGTCGGCGAATTTCTTCCCGTCAGTGCTCAAGGCCGCTTTTTGCCCCCCAGGGTAGTCCGGGGCGGTGACATGGCTCAGGATACCGCTGCTATAGAGGGCGGTGCCGACCAGGGCGATCCCGCCCACCACCAGCAGGCGCACCAACACGCTCATGCCGATCCGCTTCGCGACCCCGCCGCCGCGGCGGGGCGGCGGGCCTGCCGGGCTCGGCGGCGGTGATTGATAATTCCCAGGATTATACGGCCCTGGCGGGGTATAACCGCTCGGGCCCGCCGCGGGCGGGGTCGGATTGGGATTATAGCTATAGGACATGCGCATGATTCCTTTCTGGATGAGTCCTTTCTAGCGTGGGGTGTGTGGGGGCGGGCTCCTTCCTAATCTTATACGGAAACGCGCCAATGCGCAACCACCGGCCCGGGGCGGCCCTCCTAGTGCAGGTGCCGGCGACCGGTTGGGGTTACATACCGAGGAGTGAGCACCCCCAGGTGCGAACGGTGGGGGCGCGACCCGTTCGCACCTGGGGGTGCTCACTCCTCATTCCCCAATAGCTGGCTTGATCCTGCACTAGGGCGGTGTCAAAGTCGGCGCGGCCGCCGGCGGGCGAGGAAATTGTCATTCTGAACGGAGTGAAGAATCCGTCTCTGCCCCATGTAGAGACGGACTCTGCGCGGCGCTCAGAGTGACACGATCCCGACTTTGCGACAGCCCTACGGCCCTTCAGCCGCGCCTTGCGGAATGTAGGCCAACCTGCTATAATTATGCTAGCAGAAACACCGCCTCCGAAAAGTGGGTGACCCCCACTTTTCGTGTTGTCAGGGGATCTTTTTCGGGGTCCGGGGGGAGCTTTCGGACAGCGTAGTCAGGGAAAGTTAGGAGGGCGAAGGTCATGAAGGGAGAGTTCTACGCTGCCATTGCGCAAATTGCCAGCGAGCGGTCCCTGGCCAAGGATGTCATCTTGGAGAGTGTGGAAGCGGCGCTGATTTCGGCGTATAAGCGCATGACCGGCATTGACCAGAGCGTGACCGTGCATATTGACCCGGCGACGGGGCAGGCGCATGTCTTCGCCCAGAAAACGGTCGTCGCCCAGGTGGAAGATCCGCGGGCGGAGATCAGCATCGCCGACGCCCAGGCGCTGGCCCCGGGCACCCAGCTGGGCGAGGCCGTCCAGGTCGAGACCACCCCGGCCAACTTCTGGCGCATCGCCGCCCAGACGGCCAAGCAGGTCGTGATGCAGCGCATCCGCGAGGCCGAGCGGGACCGTTTCTTTAGTGAGTATATTGATCGCGTCGGCGATATCGTCAACGTCATGGTCCAACGCATGGACCCGCGCTCGCTGGACCCGGCGCGGCCCGACCAGCCCGGCGCGATCATCGTCGAGATCGGCAAGACCGAAGCGGTGCTGCCGCCGAGTGAGCAGGTCAAGACCGAGCGCTACCGGCTCGGCCAGCGCATGCGCGTGCTGCTGCTGGATGTCCAGCGCAACCAGCGGGGGCCGCAGCTGATTGTCTCGCGGGCGCACAAAAACATGCTCCGCCGGTTGCTGGAGCTCGAAGTGCCGGAGATCCATAATGGCACCGTCGAGATCAAGGCGATCGCCCGCGAAGCCGGGATGCGCTCGAAGGTGGCGGTCGCGGCGCGCCAGGAAGGGCTGGACCCGGTCGGCGCCTGCGTGGGCATGCGCGGTATCCGTATCCAGAACATCGTGAACGAATTGTACGGGGAAAAGATCGATATTGTGGCCTGGCACCCGGACATGTCGGTGTTTATCGCCAACGCGCTCAGCCCGGCCCAGGTGGTCAGCGTGGAGCTGTTGGAGCACGAGAAGACGGCCCAGGTGATCGTGCCGGAGCGGCAGCTGTCGCTCGCCATCGGCAAGGAAGGGCAAAACGCCCGCCTGGCGGCCAAGCTCACCGGCTGGCGGATCGATATCAAAAGCGCCACGGCGGCCATCCACGAGCCGGAAGAAGATCTGGCCCGGCGCGCCGTCGAGGCGTTGCGGGCCGAAGCGGCCAACGGCTTTAGCGTCCTGGCCGGGTTCCCGGTCGCCGCCGAGCCGGTCCGGGTCGACGATCGCCGCAAGGTGCGCGCCAATAACACGGTCGTGTATCAGAACCAGGTGTTCGGGCCGCTGCCCGAGAACCTGGTCGGCGAGACCGTCCGGCTGCGCCTGACGGACGCCGGCTTGCAGATCCAGACGCCGACCCGCGTGGTCGCGACGTACCCGCTGGAGCAGGCGGCCCCGCTGGAGGCGGCCGAAGGCCAGCCAGAAGACGACCTGGAACCCGTCCCGCGTGATGAAACGTAAAGCCAAGGCCCCGCGGCCGAAGCATGTGCCCCAGCGCACCTGTGTGACGTGCCGGACGGTCAATGCGAAGCGCGGCATGGTGCGGATCGTCCGGTTGCCCACGGGCACGGTCGCCATCGATCTGACCGGCAAGCGGTCGGGGCGCGGCGCCTATCTCTGCCGCAACCAGCAGTGCTGGACCGCCGCCTTACAAAAAAAGTCGTTAGAGTACGCACTCAAAACGACGTTGAACCTGGACGACAAAGCAGCGCTCCAAGCGTATATCGAGACCCTGCCTGTAGAGGAAACCGACCCAGGCGGTGCGGCCGCCCCCGCGGAGCCCGAGACCGGGCCGCCCGGGGCGCCAGTAGAGGCCTAGCAGGCCAGGGCAGGGTCGTTGAGGAGGTCCATAGATGCCAGAACAAAAGAGATTCGACCCTGCTCCCGCCCGTCCCGGGCGGATTCCCGGGGCCGTGCCCCCGGCCGAAGGTGCCGAGGACACGGACGAGGCGGCGCCGGCCCCCCCGCCCCGCCCGCGGCCGGCCCGGCCGCCCGGGCCCCCTGCCGGCGCCCGCCCCGGCGGCGCCCGCCCCGGCGGCTTCGGCGGCCAACGCCCCGGCGGCTTCGGCGGCGCCCGCCCCGGCGGCTTCGGCGGCCAACGCCCCGGCGGCCGGCCGGGGCCCGGCGGCCCGGGCGGCGCCCGCGCGTCGACCGTGGACCGGCGCCTGACCCCGATCGTGTTGCCCCCCGTGATGTCGGTGAAGGACCTGGCCGAGGCGATGGGTCTGGGCGCGGCCGTCATCGTGGCCGAGCTGATGAAGAACGGCATTATGGCCACCATCAACCAGCAGATCGACTTTGAGACGGCCGCGGTGGTCGCCACCGACCTCGGGTACACCACCGAGGAGGCCAAGCCGGAGATGGACGCCGCGCAGGCCCAGTTGGCGGCCGAGCTGCCGCCGGAGCAGGATCCGCAGGCCGTGAACCGGCCGCCGGTCGTCACGATCATGGGGCATGTCGACCACGGCAAGACCAAGCTGCTCGACGCCATCCGCTCGACGAACGTCGTCGCCCAGGAGGCGGGCGGCATCACCCAGCATATCGGCGCCTACCAGGTCGAGATCCAGGGCAAGAAGATCACCTTCCTGGACACGCCGGGCCACGAAGCCTTTACGGCGATGCGCGCCCGCGGCGCGCAGGTCACCGACCTGGCGGTGCTGGTCGTGGCCGCGGATGACGGCGTGATGCCGCAGACCGTGGAGGCCTTGAACCACGCCAAAGCGGCCAATGTGCCGATTATCGTGGCGATCAATAAGATCGATAAAGAGGATTCCAATCCCGAGCGGGTGAAGACCCAGCTGGCCGAGCACAACCTGGTGCCGGTGGAGTGGGGCGGCGAGACCGAGTATGTCCCGGTCTCGGCGCGGCAGGGCACCAACATCGACAAGCTGTTGGAAGTGATCCTGATCGTGGCCGAGCTGCTCGCGCTCAAAGCGAACCCGCACCGGCAGGCGCTGGGCGCGGTGATCGAGGCGGAGCGCGACAAGGCCCGCGGCCCGATCGCGACCGTGCTGGTCCAGAACGGCACGCTTAACCTGCGCGACTATGTGGTCGCCGGGGCAGTCTGGGGCCGCATCCGGGCGATGCAGGACGATAAGGGCCGCCGCCTGCGCAAGGCCGAGCCGGCCACGCCGGTGGAGATCCAGGGCCTGGCCGATGTGCCGATGGCCGGCGACACCTTCCAGGTGGTCCCGGACGAGAAGACGGCCCGGGAGGTCTCCGAGAAGCGATCGCATCAGCAGCGCCTGAACACGCTGATGCAGCAGACCCGGCCGCTGACCCTGGAAGATATGTTCAGCCAGATCAACGCCGGCAAAGTCAAAGAGCTGCGCCTGATCCTCAAAGCCGATGTGCGGGGCTCGCTCGAAGCGATCCGCCAGTCGCTGAACACGTTGAGCACGGCCGCCGTGCAGATCAAGATCTTGCACGAGGGCACGGGCGGCATCGGCGAGTCCGATGTGTCGCTCGCCGTGGCCTCGGGCGCGATCATCATCGGCTTCAACGTCCGGCCGGACGTCCCCGGCAAGCGCGCCGCCGAATCGGCGCACGTCGACGTGCGCTTCTATAACATCATTTACAACCTGGTCGACGACATCAAGGCCGCCATGGCCGGGATGCTCGACCCGACCTACAAGGAACAGACCGAGGGCTTTGCCACGGTGCGCGAGGTCTTCCGCCTGCCGCGCAACGAGCAGGCCGCCGGCATGATGGTCACCGACGGCAAGATCACGCGCACGGGCACGGTCCGCGTGCTGCGCAACGGCACGGTGGTCCACGAAGGCACGGTCAAGGCCCTCAAGCGCTTCAAGGACGACGTCCGCGATGTCGCCGCCGGCTACGAATGCGGCCTGAGCCTGGAGAACTTCAACGACTTCCAGGTCGGCGACAACCTGGAGTTCTACCACAAAGAGCGCGTCAGCTAAAAGGCGTCAGGCGGGCGGCGGACTGTATCACATAGTCCGCCGCCCGCCTGACGTGCCGGAGAGTGTTATGCCCAGCCGTCGCCAACAACAAGTGGCCGACCTGATCCAACGCGAGATCAGCGTCCTCGTGCAACGCGAATTGAAAGATCCGCGCCTGGGCTTCGTCACCATCACGAGCGTCGAAGTGAGTCCCGACCTGCGGTATGCCCGCATCTTCTATAGTGTGATGGGCACGCCGGAGGAGCAAAAGGGCACCCAGCAAGCGCTGGAGCACGCCAGTGGCTTCCTCCGCCACGCGCTCGCCGGGCGGATCGAGATGCGCTATGTGCCCGAGATCAGCTTCCGCAACGACCCGTCCATCGCGCAGGGCGACCGGATCGCGCGCCTGCTGGCCGAGATCGAGCCGCCGACGGCCCCCGCCGGCGGCGGGGATGCGGCCGAAGAGACCCCCATCCCGTAAGCGGGGCCCGCCGGGAACCCCAGAGAGACCAGACCAGGATGTCGACGAATCTGACTCCGCAGGCCACCATCGCCCGCACCACTATCCGTAACCCGCCCGCCGGCCCGTTGGGCGGGGACGCCTACCAGCCGGCCGCGGACTTCATCCGCCGCTACCACCGCCTCTGGATGGCGCTCCATGTCAGCCCGGATGGCGACTCACTCGGCAGCAACCTGGGCCTGGCCCATATGCTGCGCCAGGCCGGGCATGACGTGACGGTCCTGTCGGCCGATCCGCTGCCGGATAGCTTTGCCCCCTTGCTGGCCGCGGATCGGCAGGCCCAGGTGATTGTCGGCGCCCGGCCGCCCGGCCCCCCCCCGGACGCCTGGGTCATCCTCGATTGCAGCGACCCGCCCCGCCTGGGCAGCGTGTACACCCAGAATCTGGACCTGTTCACCAGCCGGCCCGTGCTCAACCTCGACCACCACCCGACCAATACCGAGTACGGCACCCTCAACATTGTCGACGCGCTGGCCGCCGCCGTGGGCGAGCAGGTGCCGTTGCTCCTGGATGCGCTGGGCCTGCAGCCCGATGGCCAGGCCGCCAACTGGTTGCTGCTGGGCGTGGTCACCGATACGCTCGGCTTTCGCACATCCAGCACCAGCGCGCGGACGATGGCGACGGCCGCGCGCCTGATCGAACGCGGCGGCAATCTCTACCACATCGTCGAGACGACGTTCAACACCCGGCCGCTGACCCAGGTGCTGCTCTGGAGCCGCGCCCTGGCCCAGGTCAAGACCGATGGCCGCACCCTCTGGACGACCGTCACCCGGGAGATGCTGCGGGAGACGGGGGCCAAGGAGGAGGAAGCCGAAGGGATGGCCTCTTTCCTGGCCGGCGTGCGCACGATGCAGGTCTTTGCCTTGCTGAAAGAGCGGGGCGACGGCACGCGCGTCAGCCTGCGCTCCAACCCCGGCACCGACGTGTCGGGTATTGCGGCTGTGTTCGGCGGCGGCGGCCACAAACAGGCCGCCGGGTGTACCATTCCGAGCGTCGGCGAAACCGCGGAGCAACAGCTGCTGGCCGCGGTGGCACAGGTGCTCGGGCCGGTGCCCGGTGGGACAGCAGGCAATAGGCCGTAGGCGGTGAGTACGAGCCCCCCATCCGGCGTGCTGATCGTCGATAAGCCCCTGGGATGCACGTCCTTTGACGTGGTGGCACGGGTCCGGCGCATCTGTGGCGAGAAACGCGTGGGCCATGCCGGCACGCTGGACCCGCTGGCCACGGGGGTGTTGCCGATCTGCCTGGGCTCCGCCACCCGCCTGATCGAGTTCCTGGCCGACGCGGGCAAGGAATATCGCGCCGTCGTCCGCCTGGGCGCCACCAGCGCGACCTACGACGGCGAAGGCCCGATCACGGAGCAACTGACCGATCCCGCCCGGCTGCCGGAGGCCGCAGCCCTGGCGGCGGCGCTCGCCCGGTTCCGCGGCCCGCAACAGCAGCGGCCGCCGATGCATTCGGCGGTCCAGCAAGGCGGCCAGCGGCTGTACGAGCTGGCGCGCCGCGGCCTCACCGTCGAGCGCCAGCCGCGGAGTATCACGATTTACCAGCTGGAGCTGCTCGCCTACACGCCGCCGGACGTGGCACTGCAGATCGAGTGCAGTAAGGGGACGTACATCCGCAGCCTGGCCCATGACCTGGGCGCGGCGCTGGGCTGTGGCGCCTACCTGGCGGGCCTGATCCGCACCCGGCATGGGCCGTTCCGCCTGGCCGAGGCCCTGCCCCTGCCGGCGCTGGAAGCGGCCGTCCAGGCGGGCGCCCTCGGCCAGGTCCTGCGGCCGGCCGATAGCCTGGTCGGCGACTGGCCCCGTGTGGATGTGAGCGCGGAGGCCGGCCGGCGCCTGGCCCAGGGGCAGCCCCTCGCCTACCCGTCGCCGGCCGCGGACGCGCCGCGCCGGTTGCGCGTCTATGGGCCCGCCGCCCAACTCCTGGCCCTGGTCTACTGGGAGGCCGCGAAGGCCCGCTGGCAGCCCGTGAAAGTCTTCGCCGAGTCTTCAGGGAAGCCGGGATAAATATGCAGGTTATTACAGATCTCGACAAGTTTCGCTCGGCGCCGACGGTCCTGACCATCGGCAACTTTGACGGCGTGCATTTGGGGCACCAGCAGCTGCTGGGGATGGTGCGCGACCGCGCCCGCGCGCTCGGCGCCCCCGCGACCGTGCTGACCTTCGAGCCCCATACCCGGGCGGTCGTGCGGCCCGATCAGCCGCTGGACCTGTTGACCCAGCTGCCGGAAAAGCTGGCCCGGCTGGACGCGGTGGGCCTCGATCAGGCGGCCATCGTGCCCTTCACGCCCGCGACTGCCCAGTTGGACGCCGGTCAGTTCCTGACCTGGCTGACCCGATCTTTCCCGCTGATCGAGCTCTGGGCGGGCGAGAATTTTGCCCTCGGCCACCACCGCACCGGCAACGTCGGCGTCCTGGCCGATCTCGGGCGCACCCTGGGCTTTACCCTGCAGATCTTTCCGCACCTCGCGGACGGAGGCACGGTCGTGTCGAGCACGGCGATCCGCCAGGCGCTGGCCGGCGGAGCCGTCGACGCGGCCACCGCCATGCTGGGCCGGTTCTATACGCTGCCGGGCACCGTCGTGCCGGGCGCGCGCCGCGGCCGCGAGTTGGGCTTTCCGACGGCCAATCTGGACCCGCCCGCGCATCAGATGATCCCGGCCGATGGCATTTATGCGACCCTGACCACCCGGCCGCGCACGGGGGAGCGCTTACGCAGTATCACCAGTATCGGCGTGCGCCCGACCTTCGGGCCCAGCGCGCGGCTGATTGAGGTCTATCTGCTCGACTTCGACGCCGATCTGTACGGCGAAACCTTGTCTGTCGATTTTGTGGCCTACCTGCGATCCCAGGTCGCCTATACCGGGCCCGCGCCGCTGATCGCGCAGATGCACCAGGACCTGGCCCGCACGCGGGACGTGCTGGCCGCCGCGCTTGTTTAGCTATATTCGGAGGCCGCGTGGGCCAGGGCGCCTTCCTGCTCGGCAACCAGCGCGGCGCGTTGGCGCTCCAGGTCCTGCCAACGCGCCACCAGGTCGTCGCGTAACAACTCCATCTCGGCGATCTTGCGCTTCAGCAGAACCAGTTGGCCGGATGTGTTGGCGAGGACGTGGTTGATCTGCTCCAGGCGGCGCCGGGCGCTCGTGGCATCGTCGCCGGCCGCCGGCCCGCGGCCGGGCCCGTCTTCGGCGCGGATGATCGCTTTGATTTCGGCCAGCGAAAAACCGAGCAGCTGTTTGAGGCGCAGGATATGTTGGATGCGGGCCACATCGGCCGGCGAATAGAGCCGAAAATCGCCCGCCGTGCGGGTGGGCGCGGCCAGCAGCTGCAGCTCTTCATAATAGCGCAAGGTGCGCTGAGTCAGGCCGGTCCGCTCGGCCACTTCCCCGATCTGCAGGTACTCCTGCTCCGCCGGGGGCGGCGCGGCGGGCGCGCGCTCTGGGCGCAGAAGCACGTCTCGCTCGTTGAGGGGTTCTCGATTGCTCATGCCAGGCCTCATCTCTTGGCGCATCCCGATCGGGATCTAGGAACATAATCCTTAACGTAAACGTTAGAGTTGGCGGATACGGATTGCGCCGCCGGGACCCGGGGCCGCCAGGTTAGCGCCAAATGTAGTACAATAAAGCACACACGGGATCATCGGGGGTCCATGGCGCGGCCGCGCCGGGTCCGGTAGATCCCAGTCGATCTGGTGGGGCAGGTAGAGCAGGAGGAAAGAATTCTGTGCAGAATATCGGCACGACCCAGCTCGAATCGCGACATTTTCGCCTCCAGCAAATTGCTGGCGGGGTCTGGGCGGCGATCGCCCTGGCGGGCACGGGCGCCGGAGCCAATGCCGGGATTGTCGACCTTGGCGATCGGAGCCTCGTCTTCGACACCTTCCGCACGCCCCAGGCCGCCTTTGACCTGCGGCGCGCGGCCGAACAGCTGACGGGCCGCCCGGTGGCCTATGTCGTCAATAGCCATCGCCACGGCGACCACCTCTTCGGCAACCAGGCCTTCGCCGACTCCGATATTATCGCCACGGCCAAAACCCGCGAGATGATCGCGATCAAGTGCCCGCCGCTGATCGAGCACGCCCGCATCCACAACGCGGAGCACCTGCACACGCAAGAGCTCCAGCTGAGCCAGGAAGCGGATGACAGCCGCCGGCAGCAGCTCGCCTTCCGTCTGGCGGCCGACCGGGAATTCGGGGCCGCCTTGCCCACGTTCCAGCTGCGGTTGCCGACGCAGACCTTTGAAAAGCGCCTGGTCCTCTACGGGACGCATCGCAGCGCGGAACTGATCAGCTATGGCGGGGGGCACACGGAAGACGACGCGTTCTTGTACCTGCCGGGGGCGCGGATCGCCTTTATGGGCGACCTGTTGGCCGTGAAAACCCACCCGGCACTCTGGGACGGCAATCCCGAGGAATGGGTCCGCATCCTGCAGCAAGTCGAGATGCTCGACCTGGCGATCATCATCCCCGGCCACGGCCCGGTCGGGACGGCGGAAGACCTGGGGCTGCTACGGCAATATATCACGGAGCTGACCCGCATCACCTCGGCCGTCGTCGGCGGCGGCCACGCGGCCGACGACGCGGCGGCCGCGGCCATCCCCGTGCCCTTCGATACCTGGGAGGCCCGGGACCTGTTCGCCCGCAATATGCTCTTCCTCCACGATCACCTGGTGAAAGGCTAACCACTTGCGCTCCACACGTTCTCGCCGCCGTCTTGGCTGTCTGGGCTTACTCGCGCTCCTGTTGCTCCTGGCGGGGAGCACGGGCGGCTGGGCCTACGGGCTCTATCACCGGGTGCGGCCCGAGCTCGACATGGGCCAGCAACAGATGACCGCCGCCGTGCAGCAGCTGCGCCAGGACCCGGTGACGTCGATCACCCCGGCCAACCTGGCCCAGGCCCGGGCCAGCTTCGCCGCCGCCGCGCGTAATTTCAGCGCGGCCAGCGCCGACTTGCAGCCGGTGGCGCCCCTGCTGGGCCTGGCCGCCATCGCCCCGGCCCCCGGCGGCGACCTGAGCCAGGTGCCCGACCTGCTGAGCCTGGCCACCCACGCCGCACTCCTCGGCGTAGCCCTCTGCGATGCCCTCGCCCCCCCGCTGGAGCTCATTAACGGCCACGCGCCGGCCGGGGCATCGGCGCCCAGCGGCGGGCTGACCGGGAGCATCGACTCGCTCATCGAGGCGCTCCAGGCCCGGCCCGCCGCGCTGGCCAGTGCGCGCGCCGAGCTCGCCGCCGTCGAGGCCGCCCGCGGCCGCATCAATGCCGGCCGCGTGTCGACCCACCAGGTGCTGGCCGCGTTGAACCAGGTCGATACGGCCCTGCCCGACCTGGATCGCGCCCTGGCCACGGTCGACTCCCTCCCGCGCTTGCTGGACGTCCTGCTCGGCCGCTCGCAGCCCACCACCTATCTGCTGCTGGCCCAGAACAGCGACGAGCTGCGCGCGACCGGCGGCTTCGTGAGCAGCGTCGGCCAGCTGACGGTCGCCAACGGCCACTTCGACCAGCTGGCTTTCGAGGATAGCTACGCCGTCGACCCGGGGACCGGGCCGGTGCTTGCCCCCCCCGTCGAGCTGACCCACTACCTGGGCGCCACCCAGTGGTATATCCGTGACTCCAATTGGTCGGCCGATTTCCCCACCTCGGCCCACACCGCCGAGACCTTCTACCAGGCGGCCAAGCAGCAGGCCGTGGACGGCACCGTGGCCGTCGACCAGCACACCGTCCAATTGCTCGTCAGCGCGCTCGGGCCGATCCAGCTGGACGGGTACCCGGATGTGATCACGGGCGATAATGTCGAGGATCTGCTGCACCATTATTTCATGCCGCAGCCCGGCGGGATGAGCGATGCCTGGTGGAAGCATCGGAAAGATTTCATGCGCGACCTGTTCCATGGGCTGGTCAAACAGATGAACGGGCTGGACCGGCCTCACCTGCTGGCCCTGGCCCTGGCCCTGCGCCAGGGCCTGGACGAGAAGCACATCTTGATCAGTATGCATGACCCGGACACCGCCCGCTGGCTCCACGATCAGGGCTGGGATGGCGCGCTCGCCGACGAGCCCGGCGACTATCTGATGGTCGTGGACACGAACCTGGGTTTCAACAAGGTCAATCCGCATATCCAGGCGACCACGACCTACGCGGTGACTATGGCCGCCACCGGCGCGGCCCAGGCCGTCTTGACGCTCACATACCAGAACACCAGCACCCCGCAGACCGGCCCCTGTGTGCGCGATCCGACCTACAAGGCCAGCTACGTGGCGATGGAGATGGGCTGCTATTGGGACCTGGTGCGCGTCTACGTCCCCGCCGGCGCCCAACTGCAGGGCGCCAGCCGCGATGGGGCGCCGCTGCAAGTGCAGGCCGCGCCGGGCCTGGGTAAGACCGCCTTCAGCACGGATCTGACCCTGCCCCCCGGCGCCCAACAGACTCTGCAGTTCCGCTATACCCTGCCGCTGACCCTCACCGCCCCGGGCGGCGCCGGGCTGCCCGGCCAGGAAGCGGGCTACCGGCTACTGGTGCAGAAACAGCCGGGCACCCTGGAGCGCCCCCTGACCGTGACGCTGACCCTGCCCCCCACCGTGACCCTCCGCCAGGCGCGCCCCAACGGGGTGCTCGGCGATGGCGTGCTGCACTGGGACGGCCTCACCCTTCGCCAGGATCAGCGCCTGAGCGCCGGCTGGTAGGCGGCCATGCTCGATATCCAGATCGCCGACTAGGAGCCGATCCGCCCGATGCCGCCGCCGCCCGCCCCCCCGCCCGGTCCGACCTTCTCGGCGCGCCTGCAGGCCGCCGCGACACCGATCTGGCAACGGCAAGCCACCCACCCTTTCCTGCGCGGCCTGGCCGACGGCACCCTCCCGGCGGCGAAGTTCCTGTTCTATACCCGCCAGGATGTCCTCTTCCTGCGCGAGATGAACCGCGTCTTCGCCTATGCCGCCGCCCGGGCCGATAGCGACACCGATATGGGCCAGTTTGCCCGCCTGCTGCTCGACACGCAGGCCATCCTGGCCGATTTGCATGGCCGCTACGCCACCAGCCAGGGCCTCCTCGCGGCCGACCTGGCCCATACCCGCCCGGCGCTGATCACCTACAGCTACGCCCGCCACCTGCTCGCGACCGCGCTGGCCGACAGCTACCCGGCCGTGATCGCGGCGCTGCTGCCCAGCATGTGGATGTATGACGCGCTGGGCCAGGATCTCGCCGCCCACGGCCCGCCCCCACCCGACCACCCCTACCGTGAATGGCTGGCCGTCCACGCCGGGCCCCACCTGGAGCAGGTCACCACCTGGCTGCGCGCGACCCTCGACGCCCGCGCGCCCAGCCTCGCGGCGGCCGAACAGGACCACCTGGTGGAGGTCTTTCTGATCAGCAGCCGCTACGAGATCCTCTTCTGGGAGATGGCCTGGCGCGAGGAAGAGTGGCCTTGATCTGTTATTATGTCAACTGATTACCGCGCGATCCAGGAAGAGTGGCGCACGTATCGCGTGGGCCACGGCGTGCTGATCGAGGATGGCTGCCTGCTGCTGGCGGGCAACGCCTGGTACCCGAACGAGCCGCTGGTCTGGACGCTCCCCGGCGGGCGCTGTGAGGCGGGCGAGCCGGCGATCGCGGCGGTGGTCCGCGAGTTTCGCGAAGAGACCGGGCTGGAGGTCGCGGCCGGCCCCTTGATCTACGTGGCCGAGGCCCGCTCAGTCATCCGCCGCCAGCACTTCCTGACCTGCGCCTTCACCGTCCGCCGCCTGGGCGGCACGCTCAGCTCCGACGCCGACCCCACGGTGCGGGAGCTCCGGTTCGTGCCGCTCGCCGAGCTTGGTCCCTACTTCCCGCACCCCAGCTTCGGCGCCCCCCTCCGCCACTGGCTGGCCCAGCCGGAAGGACCGGTGCGCTACTGGTTCTTCCCGGAATACGCCGACGAGTAGGATAGACGCCCGGAGTGTCCCTCGCACTCCCGTCCGGCGCCAACACGCCCTCAAAACCAGCCGCGCAGCCAGCCGATGCTGTCGCGATAGAGGCGATTGGGCCAGTAGATCCCCGGGATCACGTGCTGGAGCTGGAGGAGCAAGAGCGCATATTCATGGGCCGTCCCCTCAATCAAGCGGTCCGCCGCGTCCCGTGGGCTGCCGTCCCGCAGCAGCAGAAAGTGGGCCCAGGACCGTTCGCGCCAGATCTCGATCAGCTGGGCGGTGCTCTGCGCGGCACTCGGCCCCAGCAGCCAATTGCCGACGTCCAGCAGGGGGTCATACGCGCCGGCCGCCTGCTCAACGGCGTTGACCGTGCGGGCGAGCAGGCGGTTCATGCGCAGATGGTCGCGCATATAGGGCGCCAGGGCGGCCAGGGAGAGGCCGGGCGGGATCGTGGCGTCGAGCGCGTAGGGCAGATCATAGTTGATGTGCGCGTTCATGCCCAGCAACATGTCTTGCAGCACCAGCGTGCGCTTCTGTTGCGCGCCCTGGAAGGCGACGACCCAGGGTAAGGGGCACGCGCCGCCGGCATCCCAGCAGTCGATCGCGCGGAAGTAGCGCCCGGCAAAGTTGCAGTCGAGCTGCACCATCCAGGCGGGGTTCTCGAAGTGCCCCGGCCGGCGCGTGGCCGCCAGGATGCGCTCGGTAGTGCGTAAATAGGTTTTGGCAAAGACGGCCCGCCAATCCCGAGCGCGCTGCAGGGTCCGCCAGCGCGCGGTCATGCGGGTCACGATCTCCGCGATTGTCGTGGCCGCCGGCGCCGCCGGGGGACAGGGTGGGCGGGCCGGGGGCGGGTCAGCCATAGAGGAGCGCCTCCATCTGCTCGGGCGGGGCCGTGCTGGGCGCACCGGGCACAAAGACGACATCATCCCGGGGGCAATAATAGGCGGTGGACCAGCGGGCTACGGCGCGCGCCTGTTTGGCTTCGGCTTTGCGCATCGCTGCGCGGTGGCGCGGCTTGGTCGAGTCATAGACCTCCAGCGCCGCCGCGACCCGCGCATCCTGCTGGATAGCGGTCGTGGCCATGCCGATACCCCCCCGCCGGCGGCTGTCGCGATAGTTGCCGACGACCATTGAGCGGCTGGCCGCGCGCGCGCCGGCGAGAATCACGAGGATCAGGAAGGCGACCCAGACCGGGCCGGCCATCAAATAGCCAACTACCCCGATCAGCAGAATCAGCAGCGTCCCGCCGATCAGCACCGCGGGGGGCACTCCGGGAAGCGGTTCCAGCTCCGGCTCCGCCGGCCGGCGGAGCCGCGCGGGCGGAAAGAGGCGCACGGCGAGGCGGGTGGCGGGCGCCAGGTTGCTCCCCAGCGGCAGATAATAAGTGGTGCCCTGCCAGGCCAGGGGCACATGGCCCGGGGTCGGGACCGTCGGCAGGTCGGCGGCGACGATCCCGGCGACCGCCTGCACCCCGGCCGCCGTCCCGCACCGCGGGCAGGGGGGCGGGGAGCCGACAAAGGCGCGGCGGGCGGAATGGTCGCGCGCGTCGCCCTGCGTCACCTCAAATGCTCAGGAGTGGGCGGGGCGGCCCATTCCACCACCAACTGCATGGGACCGCGCAGCAGGCCGGGGATATAGGGGACGGCCTGATCGGCGAGCCGGGGCTGAGGCAGCCGGGTGGTCAGCACCTCTAGCGCGATGCGGGCTTCCAGCCGGGCCAGGGGGGCGCCGGAGCAGAAGTGGATGCCCTTCCCGAAGGCGAGATGCTGGTTCGCGGTGGCCCGCTCGAACTGGCACTGCTCCGGGGCGGGGAACTGGGCGGGGTCGTGGTTGCCGGCGCTGAACAGGGCCAGCACGCGCGCCCCCGCCGGGATCACCACCCCGCCGATTTCGCTGGTCGTGGTGGCAATGCGGATGAAGCCCATGAACGGCGGATCCAGGCGCAGAATCTCCTCCACCGCCTTCGGGATCAAGGTGGGCTGGGCGCGCAGCATCTCCCAGTGGGCCGGCTGTTTCAGCAAGCAATGCACGGCGCTCCCGATTAAGCAGGTGGTCGACTCGTTGCCGGCAAAGAGGGTGCCCGCGACCAGGGCGGCGTATTCGCTGTCGGCGGGGCGCTCGCCCGCCATCGGGGCCTGGACAAAGGCACTGATAAAGTCCTCACCCGGCCGGGCGCGCCGTTCGGCCACCACCTCCGTGATATAGCGTTGATAGTCGCGGGCGGCCTGCGCGCAGCGTTGTTGCTGATCGGGCGGCAGGGGGGCAAACATCAGCATCCCCCAGGTATCGCACCACGCTTTGATGCGCTCCATATCGCTCACGGGCAAGCCCATCATATCCAGCAGCACGCGCATGGGTAGCGGATAGGCGAAGGCGCGCATCAGCTCGACCCGTCCCTCGGCAATAAACCCGTCCACCAGCGCCTCGGTGAGCGCGCGGATGCGCGGTGCGAGCGCGGCCATGCGGGGGGGCGCAAAGAGCTTGTTGTAGACGGCGCGCCAGCGCCCATGCTCCGGCGGGTCGCTGTTAACCAGGGGCGGGTTATGATACCCGTCGGCGAGGATGGCCTGCACCTCGGCCGGCAGGTTGGGCGGGACGGCGGCCACCGCTTGCGAGGAGAACCGCGTCGGGTCGCGCAGCACCTCGCTGAGATCGTCATAACGGGTGACGACCCATGCCCCGAGCAGATCGCTGAAGAAGACCGGGCTGTGCTCCCGCAAGGCGGCCAACACCGGATAAGGATCGTCGAGTTGCGGGGGGACAAACGGGTTGAAGGTCACGGCGGGCGAAGGGCTGGGAGCAGTCATCTGGGGGTCCTTTCTTCTGCTGGACCTATGGGTCCATGCTAAACCCAGTATATAATCGCTGTCAAGCGGGGTGCTCGGCAGGATTTTGCCCAGGTGGCGGCCCGCCAGCGGGCGGCGCCGGGGCTGGGCCGCTGTCGGCTCCGGCAGGGAGCCGGGGACCGCGTAGGGGCGAGGCATGCCTCGCCCCTACAGCGCATAATCCCGCTCCAACGCGCCTAGGAGAGTCCCGGGTCGCCGGGGCAAAATCCTGCCGAGCACCCGCCCGCCGCCGCCTATCAGGTCGCCTTGAAACGGGTGGCCCGGGGGCCTACATGCCGGCCAGGCGCGCGACCACCGGGGCGAAGTTTTCCATCTGTCCCTCGCGGATCGTAAAGTAAGTGAACCCGAGCTGATCGCGCAGTTCCTGGAGCTGCGCGATGGCGGCCTCGGTGGTCAGCGGGGTGGGCGGGATCGGCGGCCCGCCCCCCGCCGGGGGCACCGGGGCCGGGCTGTCGGTCAACACCAGCCCGAACACCGACTGGCTCAATTCCAGCTCGGCAAAGCGCGCACCCGCGGCGGCACGGACCCACTCCACCTTCTCGGCCAGGGAGGGCTCCGGGGGGCCCGCCCCCGGGGGGCCGGGCCACGCGACCGGCTCGATGATATCGGCCTCGCGGGCGGCAAACGACAGCAGCCGCTTGCCGCCGCTGCCGATGAAAATCGGCACGTGCGGTTGCTGGACCGGTTGCGGCAGCCCCCGCAGCCCCGTGATCGTGTAATACTGCCCGGCGAAATCGACGGTCTCGCCGCTGAACAGCCGCTTGATGATCTGCACCGCCTCTTCAACCCGCCCCACCCGGATGCCGGGCGCCGCAAACGGCACGCCCAACCGCTGGTAATCCGAGGCGTTCACCCCGGCCCCCACCCCCAGCTCCACCCGCCCCCCGGAGAGCACATCCAGGGTGGCGGCCTCGCGGGCCACCAGGGCGGGGTGGCGGAGGTCGTTGCACAGCACATGACTGCCGACGCGCAGGTGGGTGGTCACCGCCGCCGCCACGGCCAGGGCCGTGTCGATCGCCAGCGGCACTTGCAGGCGATCGGGCAACAGCACGCTGGAATAGCCGAGGGCTTCGGCGCGCCGGGCGAGCTCGGCCCAGCCGGCAAAGGACGGGACCCCGCCGCAGACGATCCCAAAACGAATAGGTCTTGGCATAGATTTCATCGCTCCTTCCACTCTATCCTGGACACCGTATGCCGGCGCCCCGCCCCCTGCGCTAGCGGACCACTGTGGGCGCCGCGCACGGTTGCCCATTGGTCAAGGCGCCATAGACGATCTTGGCAATCTGGCCCCGGATCGCGTTGTTGAACTGCCGGAAGTACGGCCGGTTCTGCCCATCACAGGGCTCACCGGCCCCGCCACAGCTATAGCCCGAGATTACGCCATGGCAGTACGCGGTTTCCACAAAGCTATAGAACGCCGTGCCCGGCAAGACATCGGCGAACGTCCCGGCCGGTGGGGTCTGCAAGGCCCAGGCGGCCGCCACCACCGTGATCTTGCTCAGCTGGCCGCGCGTGACGTTGTTGTACGGCCGGAAGTAGGGGCGGTTGCTGCCATCGCAGGGCTCGCCCGGCCCGCCGCAGGCGTAGCCGCTCACGACATTGGCCTGGACCGCCGTTTCGATCACGGTGAAGAACGGGAAAGTCGGCCGCACATCGGCGAAGGTGTAATTGCCGGCCGGGGGCGTCGTGGTCGGCAAGCCAAAGCCGCCGACGACGATCTTGACCATCTGCCCCCGGGTCGTGTTGTTATACGGGCGGAAGCTGAAGGTCCCGTCGCCATTGGCGTAGCCGCTGATCACCCCATGGCAGGCCAGGTACTGCACCGGCACGTAGAAGTACGTCGTGCTCGGCACGTCGACGAAGCTCAGCGTGCAGGGGGTGGGGGAGATGACGGGGGTGGTGGAAACCGCACAGGTGGGCTGGGGCGTGCCGGTGAGGGCGGCCTGGGCCGTCGCGGTGGCCGAGTTGCCGTAGGCCGTCGTCGGGGTCGCCGCGGCCGCGGTCGCCGTGCCACTATTGCCGGGGGTCGGCACGGGCGTATACAACGTGCTGCCGATGGCGACGTCGGCGGGGTGGGCGGCGGCGAAGCCGGCCGAGGCCTCCTGGTAGTCGGCCCAGCTCCCGGTGCCGTTGTCATAGTAGCTCCAGGCCAGGGCGCCCGCCCAGTGGTTGGCATAGATACCCTCGAGCAGCTGCCGCGGCTGGTAAGCTGTGACCGCCCAGGAGAAGGTGTGTGACGCCGCCCCCCGATAGCTGGAGCCATTGGTATGGGCCGCGTCGAGGTCCCGCGCGACGGCTACCAGCGGAAAGCCCTCGTTCCAGCCGCTCGCATACGGCCAGAGGATCTCGGCCGTGCCCCGGAAGCCGGCCGGCACACCCGGCAAATTGGTGGTCGCGGCGGTCCATTGCCCCAGCGGGGCCACGGTCGTCGAATAAAAGTACGTGCCGCTGATCGTTCCGGTGTAATCGTTCAAGGTGATCCAGAGATTGATCGGCTTGGTCGGGTTGACGTTCTGGGCGCTCAGCGAGGTGACCTGGCCGGAGCCGTCGCCGTTCAGGCTATGGACGACGGGGAACTGGAGCCGCTGATCGGGATTCTGGGTGCCCGCATAGACGACCGTGCTGGTGTTGGCCACACTGCGCAGGACGGCGGCCGGGTGCTGATCGGACGTGAGGATCGCCGTGCCCTCGAACCCGCCGGTCAGCACGTCCTGCGGCTGCACCACGGCCGCGCCGTAGAGGGGCAGGGACAGAGTCTGGGTCGCCACGAGCGCGCCGGCCGAGTTGTAGTACCGGATGGTGTCGACCGTCGCCGCACAGCACGGGTTCTGCACATACAGCGTCGGGTCGCCGTTACTGCCCCAGTTCCGCACCGACGGTAAGTAGGCGGCGTTCAGATAGCCCTGCGGCTCCGCGCCATAGCTGTCGCTGCCCAGGGTGGGGTCGAGCAGCGCGGCGACGGCCACCAGCGGCGCACTCGTGCTGGCGATAATCGCGCTGCCCTGGAACCCGAGGGGGGGGCCGGCGGGCAGCCCGCCCAGCAGCGGGTCGATCAGCGCCGCGCCCCGCGGGCCCAGGGTAAACACATCGGTCGCGCTGACCACCCCCGCGGCGCTGTAGTAACTGATCGTCACGCTGGTCGTGTGGACGTCCGTATTCTGCACGGCGAGGCGCGTGCGAGCTGGGCCGGTGTTGGTCACCCGCGGCAGCCAGAGCTGGGTATCCGCCTTGTCCGGCCCGGTATAGGCCGTCTGCTCGCCGGCGCTGAGGATCCCGGTTTCGGTGATCACTGCGGCCAGCGGCCCATTGGACAGGATCTTCGCCGTGCCGCTAAAGACGCCCGTGGCCGGCACCGTCCCGTTCCAGCCCCCGTACGGCGGGAGGGTAATGCTCTGGGTCAGCGTCTGCGCGCCGCTCAGGTCATCGTATTCGACGGTCGCCGTGTAGGGCCGGGTACACGGCGGATCGTTCGCGGGGGTATACGCCGTGCAGATATAGCGCAGGCTGAGGGTGCTCGTCTCCGTGCCCGTCTGGCGCACACTCGGCAGGTAGAGCGGTGCCGTGCCGCCATGGGCCGGGAACTCGCCGATGACCACCGGCGCATCCAGCTGCGTGGCCGTGTTGTTGTAGTCGATCGCCAGCGGGTTGCCGTTATTGTACGGCTGGCTATCCATCCAGCCATAGTAATGGGCGCCGTAATAGTCGAACCCGAGGCCGTTCCAGATGCCCGGCGTCAGATACTGGCCGAAGCCCATGAACTTGAGCGAGGCCGAGCCGACCGTGGCATACTGCGTGGGCGCGTATTGATGCACCGCCTGGGTGAAGCGGCGGAAGAAGGCCTGCATCTGCGCCACGTCCACCGGCTCGCTCACGGTCGGATTCTGGCCGGTGTAGGGGTTCTGATTCAGCGTCCACTCCGGCTCGTTCATGATCTCCCAGCCGACGATATTCGCGTTGCCGGCATAGCGCTGTAGCATCGGGATCAGGGCGTTGGCGAAGAAGGAGTCCTGGGCCCCGCCCGTACTGGTATCCGTCACCAGGTTGCGGTGCCCGCCGGCGAAGACCAGGCATTGCTGGCCGCTCGTCGGGCGGGCGCCCGGGCCGGACGGCAGCACGGCGGCCGGCGCGTGCTGGGCGATCTGGAGGTGGGCCAGATAGGCCTCGCGCACCGCGGGCGGCAGCTGGGCCGCGGCCGCCTGTTGCGCGGCGAGCCCGGTGCCGCCGCACAGCCAGTTGGCATGCTCAAACGCCAGGAAGTCCCAGAGGCTCCAGATCAGATAAATGTTGTGCCGGTGGGCGATCGCCAGGGCCTGGTCCATATGGGAGAAAAAGGTCGTGTCGAGGCCAGTGACCTTGCCACTCCCGTCAAATTCGGGCGCGCCGCGCCCATCGCCAAAGAGCCACCAGCGCACGACATGGACGCCGTTGGCCTGCATGTCGGCAAAGTCCTGGTCGATCGTGGTGTAATCAAAGGCGCTGTCGTAGTACCAGATGCAGTCCTGATCGACCGAGGCGAGCGTCGCGATATCGCCCCCGTAATAGCGATAGTAGGGGTAGTTGACCCCCGACAGAAAGTAACTCCCATCCTGCCAGGGGATGCGGCTGCCCCGCGCGAGCTGGGGGGTCACGGCTCCGGCCTGGGCCGCGACCGGTGGGGCCGGGCCGTTAAAGATCAGGAGGCCAGCCAGCACCAGGAAAGCCGTCGCGAGCACAGCGCGCGGCCCAGGCCCGCCGCCAGGAGGGAAAGGCATAAGGAGCTCCTTCCAGTGTGAGACGTGTTGGACGTACCAGAGCGCCCATTCTACCTAACTATAACGGATGAGGCAGCATAGATGTCTCATGTACACTGGATTGGCGCGCAACGGCGTCACGCCGAGCGCGCGACCGGGGGCAGCACCCGCAGCGGGATCGGGGCGGCCAGGCGCTCGCGTTGGGCGGCCAGCCGCGCCGCCAGGGCCGGATCGAGGGCCGAGGCCCGCACGCCCGCGCCCTGGGGGAACACGACCAGGGGGTCGACATAGCGGTTTTTCACGCCCGAGATGAAGTCCGGCATGGCCGGGTCGACGACACACGAGAAATCGGGCTGCAAGAGCTCCAGGATGCGGCGGATCTCGGGATCGTTGGCCGCGGCCAGAATCGCGTAGAGCGGATCATCTTCCCGCCAGAGATCGGCCTCGCTAATCAGGCCCAGGGTCAGCGCGCGCCGCAAGGCCGCGGCCAGCAGATGGTACGCACCGATTTCGCGCGGCGACGCGGGCCCGGCCGCATACCAGTCGAGAAATTTGTGCGTATAGGTGATCGCGACCGCCGGGTCGGTGAACACGAACTGCCCCTGGTAGACGGCCAGCGCGGCCAGAGTCGCCGGGATATCATGGACCACGATCGGGTCATAGCACTGGTGGCGCAGGCTGTAGTCGATGCGGTCGGCGCAGAGGTCGGGCGCCGGCCGGTCCAGCAGGGGAAAGCGGGACTCGTCGGCATACATCCCCGGGTCGAGGCCGTAGCGCGTCAAGATCTCGCCGATCTCTGAGCGGCAGACGATCATCTCGAAGAAGCGCTCATGATAGGTCTGCCCGTAGACGTCGCCGATCACATAATCGACGACATGGGAGAACGCCGTGTGCGGCACATCGTGCAGCAGCCCGGCGATCTGTTCCGGCAGCGCGGCGCCGAAGCGGCGCAGCAGGAGCATCGTGCCCACGCAGTGATCGTAGCGGGTGAAGCCGCGCGCGGCCGGGTTGATGTAGATGGTCGCCCCGGCCTGGTGGACGCCGCGGATGCGGCGCACCGGGGGGCTATCCAACAGCTCCAGCAAGATCGGCTCGTCCAGGGTGCAGGAACCATATACGGGATCGTGGATCTGCATCAAGCGCCCCACCATTCGGCCAGGGCGCGGCGGCTCACGTCCGGCGGTAGCGTGACGCGGGCCACCCCCAGCAGCCGATCGAGCGCATGGTCCACGTCGGCGGCTTCGGGGGCTTTTTCGGCTTGCAGCAGCGCCAGGGCGGCGAGCCAGCAGCGCGTCGCGGTGTTCGTATCGCTGGCCAGCATGGCCTGCAAGCCGAGTGCCGTCAGGTTCAGCCCGCCATGGTAGCGGTCCTGGCGCTGCCGATCGAGGGTCAGGCTGCGCAAGTAATACTCGACCGCCGGCTGGCTGCGGCCCCGGTTGGCCTGCAAGTCGCCGAGCTCGTGCAAGGTCCGCGCCTGGGCGGCGAGGTCGCCGCGGTCGACCTCGGCATTCAAGGCCTCCTGCAGCTCACGCACCGCCTGCTCATGATGCCCCTGCTTGACCGACAGCTCGGCCAGCTCATGCAGGGTCGCCGGCTGCAACACGCCATGCTGGAGCTCGCGCATGATATCCATGCTCTCGTTCATCAGGTGCCGGCCGGTTTCATAATGGCCCTGAGCGATCTCCATGCGGCCCCATTCGTAGAGACCTTGCGCCTCGCCCCGCTCTTCGCCCAGCTCCCGGCAAATATTGATGCTCTGCTCAAAGAAGTCGGCCGCCAGTACCCACTGGCTCGATTCGGCCGCCAGCCCCCCCTGCTCGCGCAAGAACCAGGCCTGGTCGAGCAACTGCCGGCCCTCGGTGGCCGCATACATGCCGCGGCGCAAGAGGTCGCGATATTGATTGCCCATGTGCCGGACATAGAGGAAGCGGCAGAGTCCGCGGGCCAGGGCCGACGCCGCGGGCCAGCGGCCCGCCTGCTCCGCCCAGGCCAGGGCCGTATTAGCGGCATCATAGACGTCGGCCATCGCCGTGATGTCGTCAGGCAGCCCTTCGCCATGGGCCGTGGCGAAGGCGGCGTAATAACTGATCAGCGCCGTCTCCCCCGCGCGGCGGAGATCGGGGGCGGCCGCGAGCGCCCCCTCGGCCAGCTGGCGGACGACTCCCGGCATGCGGTAGAGGGGCACCCGATCGGAGGTCCGGTCCAGCAGCCGCCGCGCCAGCAACAGATCCAGGCTGGCCTGCACCTGGCCGGTCGCCGGGTCGTCGACACTCCAGACAGCGCTTGCTTCTTCGAGCGCAATGCTGTAATCGGCCGGGAAGAGGCCGAGCAGCGCGAACCGCTGCGCCAGGCCGGGCTGGGCCTGGTCCATTTCGGCGAAATTGAGGCGGAAGGGGGTGGGCATCGATCAGATCCCCAGGGGCTGCTTGGCCGGCAGGCCGACGCGCCGGGGGTAGCCGTCCGGGGTCGGCGCCACCTTCGGCAGGCCGACCACCAGGCGATCTTCGTCGGCGGCGGCGAGCCGGTAATGATAGAGCGACAGGGCCCCGCCCCCAAGCTGGGGGAGCACCTTGCGCGCCTGGGCGAGCTCGGCGGCCAGGTCCCCTTTCTTCGATGCCAGCACCAGGCCGCCCACCCGGCAGAGCGGCAAGCCGTACTCAGCCAATACCGGCAAGGCGGCCACCGCGCGGGCCGTGGCCACATCATACGCGGCCCGGTGGCCCTGGGTCTGGCCCAGCGCTTCGGCCCGCCCGGTGAGCACGGTGACCCCGGCCATGCCCAGGGCCGCGGCGGCCGCCTGCAAAAAGGCCGTCTTCTTGCCCACCGAGTCGACCAGCGTGAGCGGCAGGGCCGGCCAGAGGATCTTGAGCGGCAGCCCAGGAAATCCGCCCCCGGTCCCCAGGTCGATCAGCCCCCGGCCGCGCGTGAATATCGGCGGCAGAGCTCCTGCCCGCCCCGGCCCGCCCGCGACGCGCAGTAAGGCGGCGGCGACGGCCAGCGAGTCGACGAAGTGGCGCAGTTGCACGCCCACCGGGTCGACGATCGCCGTCAGGTTGACCCGGGTGTTCCAATCGACCAGCATGCGATAGTAGGCCTCAAATTGGGCCAACTGCCCCGGGGTCAGGGGCAGGCCCAGCGCCGTCGCGCCCGCCGCCAGTAGGTCCATCATGCTGCCGACCCCCGTGCTAACCCGTTTCATAGAGATATGGCGTCGATCGGAGGGCCGCCAGGTCGGCGGCGCCGATGCAGAACATACTGATCCGCAGCTCCGCGATCAGTTGCCGGCCGGCCGCGATCGTCGCCTCGTCCGACACGGCCGCCGCCTCCAGGAAGGGCCGCGCCAGCCCGCCCAGCGTGGCCCCCAGGGCCAGGGCTTTCGCCAGGTCGATGCCACTGCGCAACCCCCCGCTGGCGAACAGGTGGCGGCCGGCGGGGATGCCGGCCGCCCGCACCAGGCGCAGGCTCTCGGCGGTCGGGATGCCCCAGCCGCGAAAGGCTTCGGCCACCCGGCGCAGGGCCGGCGTGGGCGCCCGATGGGCCTCGACCTGGCTCCAGGATGTGCCGCCCGCCCCGGCCACGTCGATCGCCGCCACGCCGGCATCCCACAGGCGCCGCGCGGTCTCCGGCGCCATCCCCCAGCCGACTTCTTTGGCGATCACCGGCACACCATCGGCCGCCAGCGCCTGGCAGACGGCGGCGATGCGGGCGGCCAGGCCGCCAAAGCGGGTATCTCCGCCCGGCTGCACCGCCTCTTGCAGTGGGTTCAGGTGCAGGATGAGCGCATCGGCGCCGATCATCGCGATGGCCCGGCGGCATTCGGCCACATCCCAGCCATAGTTCAATTGCACCGCCCCGATGTTGGCGAAGACCAATGCGGTCGGCGCCCAGGTGCGCACCTGGTACGTCGCGGCCAGTTCCGGGTGCAGCAGCGCGGCCCGCTGCGAGCCGACGCCGATCGCCAGGCCGAGCGTCTCGGCGGCCGTGGCCAGATTCCGGTTGATGTCCGCCGCCCGCTCCGTCCCCCCCGTCATCGAACTGATCAGCAGCGGGGCGCCCAGCGGCCGGCCCCAGAGGGTGAGCCGGCAATCGACCGCGTCGAGGTCCAGCTCGGGCAGCGCCTGGTGCAAGAAGCGATAGCCGCCGAACCCGGCGGTCAGCCCCTCGCCCTGGACATCTTCTTCCAGGCAAATGCGGATGTGGTCCTGCTTGCGCTGCTCAATGGTCATACGAGTGGTCAGTCGTCAGTCGTCAGTCGTCAGTCGTCAGTCGTCAGTCGGCGGTCGTCAGTCGTCGGTCGGCGGTCGGTGGTGATTGTATTGCTATTGGCATTATAACATTTCGCGCCAGCGCGTAACATGAATCATGCCCAGAGGGGGTGGACGTACTATCGCGGATAGCCGCGCCATAGCCAGCGCATCGTGTCGGGGAAAATGGCCCCGCCGTGCGCCAGGGAGTGCCCCCCTTCCCCCACCACGAGCTGATAATCATAGGCGGCCCGTGCGGGGCGCTAGATGATTTTGCCGGGGTTGAGCAGCCCGTCGGGGTCAAACAGGGCCTTGATCCGGCGCATCCATTCGAGCGCCGGGCCGTGTTCTTCGGCCATATATTCGCGCTTGACCAGGCCGATGCCGTGTTCGCCGGAGGCCGTGCCGCCGACCGCCAGGGCCTGGTGGACCAGTTGCTCGGCAAAGGCGTGCGCCCGCCCGTAGTCTGCGGGGCGCACGGCGATCAGGGTATGGAAATTACCGTCGCCGACATGGCCCAGGATACTGCCTTCCAGGCCCATCTCGCGCAGGAGTTGCTGGGCAAAGGCGATGCTCGCCGGTAGATGGGCCAGGGGCACCGCCGTGTCCGTGATTACATAGACATGGCCAGGATGCATATTGACCAGCGCCCAGTAGACGTGATGGCGGGCCTCCCACTGCGCCGTGCGCTCTTCGGGCGTGCGCGCCACGGCGATATCGGTCGCCCCGGCCTCGCGCACCAGGGCCTCAACCAGCGCCACCTCACTCTCCAGGGCCGCGGCCGACGAGGAATGGAATTCCAGAAACAGGCCGGGGGCTTCCGGATAGTTCCGGCCCAGGTAGCGATTGATGCTGCGGATGCTCATCGGGTCCACCAGCTCCAGCCGGGCCACGGGCAAGGCACTCGCCATCACCGCATACGCCGCCTGCGCGGCGGCGGTAAGCGAGGGGAAAAAGACGCGCAGGGTATGAATATGTTCGGGCAGCGGATGCAGCCGCAGGGTCAGTTCGGTGATCACCCCCAGGGTGCCCGCCGACCCGATGAACAGATCTTTCAGATCATAGCCGCTGCTGGTTTTGGGCACCGGCCGCCCCAGGCGCAAAATCTCGCCGTTCGCCAGCACCACCTGCAAGGCCGCCGTGTTGGCGCGCATGCCGCCATAGCGCACGGTGGTCGTGCCGCTGGCATTGGTGGCCGCCATGCCGCCGAGGGAGCCATCGGCCCCCGGATCGACCGGAAACATGAGGCCGGTCTGGCGCAACGCGGTATTGAGCGCGGTCCGGGTGACTCCCGGTTGCACCACGGCCAGAAAATTCTCCGGCTGGATGCCCACCACGGCGTTCAGGCGCGAGAGATCCAGGCTGATGCCCGGCGCCTGGGCATCCGCCGGCACGAGGGCGCCTTCCAGACTGGTGCCGGCCCCAAAGGGGATCACCGGGATGTGATACGCGCGGCACCAGCCGAGCACCGTTTGCACATCGGCTACGGAGGTGGCATAGGCGACGGCGAGCGGGGGGCGGACTTCGGGAAAATTCTCGTCGCGCCCGTGACTGTGCAGGACCGTGGGGCTGGTCGAGACGTTGTCGCTCCCCAGTCGATCCCGTAAGGCCGTGAGTGCATCCATGGTGCGAAGCCTCCCCTGGTGATTTTCTGCGAACCACGATGTGCTAACCGATCAGCCTTTAGGGCTGGGGCGGGATTCAGGAAACCGTCGGGCCAGATATGGGGGCAGGGCCGGCTCCGCCCCGGCGAGCACCTGAATGGCGCACCAATCGACCAATAAGAGATCATAGCGGGTTAAGAACGCGCCCAGTTGCACGGCCAGGTCCGGCGCGGCGGGCGCGGATGCGGACGCGGGCGCCAGGCCCAGGATCACGATCCCGGCTGCCCCTACTTGCCCATAGAACACCAGGGGCCCCACCCGGAAGGCAAAGCCATCCGCAATCAGTTCCTCGGCCTGCAGATAGGCCACCCCGGCGTAGGGGACGGCCGCCGGCCACGTCTGCACGATCGCTCCGATCGGCAGGCCGGCCGGGATCGGCACCGGGATCGCCTGGCGCAGGTGCAGCACGCGGAAGGCCCGCACCGCCCCGGCGGCAGTGCTGGCTTCTTGAAAAATCCGCCGGATGGCGGCGCATTCCTGCGCAATCGCGGGCGCGTGCTGCCGGCTGACGCACTCGATCTGGCGCCACTCGTCTTCGTGCAGCTCGACGACCGGCTGGCCGCGCTTGCTGGTGCCCGGCTGGAGGCCGGGGATGGGGTCGCAGAGGGTGGGCAGCGAGTACAGGATCTGGCGGGGGTCCACGCGCGTGACGGGCGCCAGGTGGAGCACGAGGCGGCCCGTCTGGCCAAACTCGGTGGCGGTAGGCGGGTGCGCCTGGACCACCGTGTATTCGGCCTCGCCGAGAAACATGGTCGTCGCCGGGGCAAAGCTGGCCGGCAACTGGGAGGCCGGAACGGTGGCCTGGGCGAAGACGGCGCCGGTCGTGGCGTTCCGAAACTGGACCTCAATGCGGGGGTCGGCCATAGCGCACCTCGACAGTAGGTAAGATGGCAGCACAGCACGTCTGGCCGCCATCTTACCCTAACGGCGACGCAAAGGCAACCCCGGCCGGCGGCGGGCCCGCAAGCTCCCCGCTAGCCCCTGGCGGAAGTCGGTCCGGGTTCAGAGCATGTATAATATACCTGATGGTCATGGTTCGTACGCGAGGGGCTCCCGGGGCACCGCCGCCCTGCGGCGGGCGGGCGGGCCACCGGCGCTATAGTGTTCCACACAGGAGGTTAGGAGATGAGGCACCGAGTCAAAGGGGGCTGGCGGGCGGCCAGTGTATTGCTGGGGCTGCTACTCCTGCTGGCGGTCGGCAGCCGGCCGGCGACGGGCCAGGAAAGCAGCCAGACCTTCCCGGCCACCGGCCAAACAGTGCGCGGGCGTTTCCTGGAGTACTGGAACACGCACGGCGGGCTGGCCCAGCAGGGCTATCCCATCAGCGAGGAGTTTCAGGAGACGAGCGATCTGGACGGTCAGCCCTATACGGTGCAGTATTTCGAGCGCGCGGTGTTCGAGGCGCACCCGGGGAATGCACCGCCCTTCGACGTGCTGCTCTCGCAGCTCGGCACCTTCCAATATCGGCGCAAATATGGAGCGGCCGGGGCCCCTGGGCAGGTCGCCAACGCGACCCACCCGCGCCTGTTCCCGGAGACCGGCAAGACCCTCGGCGGGCTGTTCCGCACCTACTGGGAGCAACATGGTGGGCTGGCCCAGCAGGGCTATCCCATCAGCGAGGAGTTTCAGGAGACGAGCGACCTGGACGGCCAGCGCTATACGGTGCAGTATTTCGAGCGCGCAGTATTCGAGGCGCACCCGGAGAATGCACCACCCTTCGACGTGCTGCTCTCGCAACTCGGCACCTTCCAGTATCGGGCCAAATACCCGGCGGCCCCCCCAGCGACCATCCTGCCGACTCAGCCCCCCGCGCCGACGGGCACCGCGATCCCCACGGTGTCCAGCGGGCCGATCACCACCTGCACCGACATCCCGCCGAGCCAGAACATGCGGGTGACTCCCAATTGTAGCCCCTTATTTAGCCGGGTCAGTCTGATCGGCGAAAATTTCCAGGGGGATGACCTCGTGGGGGTCTACGCGACGATGCCGAACGGGGGAGTGTTCGGGGCGCCGTTCCATGTGCCGGTGCACAGCACCGGGGAAACGCAGGAAGTGTTTCTGACCGTGGATGACCAGACGCCGTATTTTGGCATTTGGACAGTGACGATGGAGGGGACGCGTACCGGGCACAAAGCCTTTGGCTACTTCCGGCTGATTCCCGCCATACCGACGCCGCCGCGCAAGCCCTGATCGCGGATCCTAGCGGCCGGCGGGGCAAGCTGCCGCTGCTGACCCAGGGGGAGGGGGGTTCGGATGTTGACGCTTTTCTATTCGCCCCACGCCACCAGCGTGGATAACGAGGCCGGGCGCGCTTCCGGGCACGCGGATGTCCCGCTGTCGCCCCTGGGGCGCACGCGCGCCCAGGAGTTGGGGCAGCACTACGCCGGCTATGCGCTGGACGCCGTCTTCTGCTCGGACCTCCAGCGCGCCGTGATCACCGCGCAGATCGCCTTTGCCGGGCGGGATTGCCCGCTGGTGCCCGATGCCCGCCTCCGGGAGTACGATTATGGCGACCTGACGCAAGCTCCCGTGGCCGCGGTGGAAGCCGAATTCCCGCGCCGGATCGGCGAGCCGTTCCCGCAACTCGTCACAGGGCTGAGCGGCCCGGCGGGAACCAGCCAGAGGCGGTCGAGGGTGATCGTGGTGGCGCCCGTGGCTTGCACTTCAAACCAGGCGGGGTGGGCGAAGTCGAGGATGGTCGTCAGGTGGACCAGGCCATACGTGCCGGGGGCCGGCAGGGCCGCCGTCGCGATATCCTGGATGCTGTGCAAGCCCTGGTCATCGCGGACGACCAGGCGGGCCACGCGGGCATCGGGGGCCGCGGCATCCTGGCGCAGCCGCGCCCAGAGATCGTAACGGCCGCTCGGGAAAAAATCATGCGGGGTGGAGATCATCGTCGCCGGACTGCGGACCGGGGCCTGGACGGCCTGGCCCACGGCGGTGTCCGCATCGGCGATCGTGGGCAGGGGCGGATGCCAGGTCAGCGCGGCCGGGTAGCCGACCATCTGGCGCCAGCCCGCGAGATGCAGCCAGGCCAGGTCCGGGGCGGCCAGATACTGGAAGTATTGCCAGTAGGCGACCGGCTCATACGGGATGGGGTAGAAGTCGGTGCGCCGCGCGGCCAGGTCATCCAGGTGCTGGGCCAGCAGGCGGAGATGGCCGGGGATGGGGGACAGGGCCGGGTCGAAATGGATCTCTTGCAGGTAGTCGGGCCCCGGGTCGAGGGTCAGGGGTTGGCGGCGCAGCACGTCGAGATAGTAATGGATCGGATCGATCGTCAACCCGGCGATCTGCACGACCCCGCCGACCAGCAGGACCAGGCCCAGGAACGCCAGGCCGGCGCGGCCCGCCACCTCGCGGCGCGCGGCCCAGAGCGCGGCGGCCAGCGCGCCCAACGGCAGCAGGAGCAGCGGCAGCACGGGCAACAGGTAACGCGGGCCCCAGCTGGCCCCCCCGTGCCAGCCCTTATCGAAGCTATAGAACACCGTATAGAGCACAGGCACCCCGGCACAGAGCCAGGCGGCGGCCCGTTGCCGGCGCGCCAGCAGGATCAGCCCGGCCGGGGCGGCCAGCACCGGCGGCGCGAAGGCCAGCAGCCCCTTGCCCGGGCTGAGGGTCAGCCCGTAGAGCGCCCGGCCAATATAGGCCAGGTCGCTATTGCCGGCAAAGCCAAAGACCACCCGGCGCATCCCGACATAGGAGAGGTCGCCCAGCGCGGCGACGGCATAGACCATGGTGTAATATTGGCCGCGCACCTCTTGCCACTTGGCCACCAGGCCGAGCCCTCCGGCGGCCAGGAGCACCACCAGCCCGGCGACCAGGATCTGCAGCCGGCGGCGTTGGGCCGGCTGGCGCAGGGTCGTCCAGAGCTGTCGGCCCGCCGGCCCGCTCAGCGCATAGACGGCCAGCGGCGGCAGCACGACGACCGTCGTCGTTTTGGTCGCGGTCGCGATCAGCAGCCAGAGCCCGGCCAGGAGCCCGGCGCGCCAGCCCCCGGTCAGCCGCCAGCGGGTCAGGGCGACCACCGCCGCGACCAGACCGAGGGCCACGAGCGGGTCGCGGAAAAAGGTGCGGCTATAGGGCCAGGCCAGGCTGCCCAGCCCATAGGCAACCGCCGTCAGCGTCGCCGCGCGGGGCCCATAGCCCACCGCCTGGGCCAGCCGGTAGAGCTGGGCCACCGTGGCCGCCGTGACCAGGACGCCAAAGAGGGTGATCACGAAACGCGTGACATAGGTGCGCTCGGTCAGGGGAAAGAG